>NZ_MKRU01000022.1:0-32804 GCF_001897985.1 Microbacterium sp. 69-7
AACCTAGACAGGCGCCACCTCGGCATCGGAGGCATCTCACCCATCGACCGCATCAACAACGGTCGAGGTCAGTACAGCTAGCGCGCGCCGGCGGCGATGCGCGTGGTCAGCTGGTGCGCGTGGGCGAGGAGCGTGCGTCCGAGGTCGGGAACGCGCTCGGGGGAGAAGCGGAAGTCGACCCCCGTGAGGCTCAGCGCCCACTGCGGGTGACCCGCGCGCGTGAACACGGCCGCCCCGATGCCGTAGCTGCCCTCGACGATGAGCCCCGGGTTGAGGGCGTAGCCGCGGGCCTGCGTCTCTCGCAGACGCGCGCGCAGACGCGGCTCGGCGTGCGCCGCGCCGTGGCGCTCGGCGAGCTCGGGATGCCGGTCTAGGTACGCGTCCACATCGTGAGGCGGCAGGAACGCAAGGATGGCCAGCCCTGCCGAGGCGACGCCCAGGGGGAAGCGCACGCCCTCCGACAGGACGAACGACCGGATCGGGAACGCGCCGTCCTCGCGGATGAGGCACACCGTCTCGTCGCCACGGCGCACCGACAGGAACGCGCTCTCCTCGGTGCGCACCGCGAGCGAGCGGACGATGTCGCGCGCGATGGCGGTGATGTCGTAGCGGGATGCCGCGACCGTGCCCATCAGATAGAGCTCCGGTCCCGGCATCCAGGCGCCGGAGTGCTCGTCCTGGTCGACGAGGCCCTCGTGACGCAGCGCGCTCAGCAGGCGATGCGCGGTCGGGCGGGTCAGCTCGGCGCGGCGTGCGATCTCCGCGACCGACAGGCCCTGCTCGCCCGCCGACGTGACGAGTCGGAGGAGTGCCGCCGCGCGTGCCACTGACTGCGCGCCGGGGATGGTTCGTCGCGAGGCGTCCATGATGTGGACAGTACGCGCCGCGGCATCCACATGGCAAGCGCCGACGTGCGCGGCCGTGTGCGACGGCGGAGTATGGAGGTGATACGCGGTGACAAAGGAGTGATTCGTGATCGACAAGACCTACCCGTCGGCTGCCGATGCGGTGGCCGACATCCCGGACGGCGCGTCGCTGGCCGTCGGCGGATTCGGCCTCTCGGGAAATCCCATCGCGCTCATTGAGGCGCTGCTGGCTCAGGGCACGCGCGATCTGTCGATCGTCTCGAACAACTGCGGCGTCGACGACTGGGGCCTCGGCGTGCTGCTGAACGCGAAACGCATCCGCAAGATGACCTCCTCCTACGTCGGCGAGAACAAGGAGTTCGAGCGGCAGTTCCTCTCCGGCGAGCTCGAGCTGGAGCTGACACCGCAGGGCACGCTCGCCGAGAAACTCCGGGCCGGCGGCGCGGGGATCGCCGCCTTCTTCACCCAGACCGGCGTCGGCACCCAGGTCGCGGAGGGCGGGCTGCCGCGCAAGTACGACGGCGCCGGGGGCGTTGCGGTGGCCTCGCCGCCGAAGGACGTCCGCGCCTTCGCGGTCACCGGAGTGGAACGGGACTACGTGCTCGAGGAGGCGATCGTCACGGACTTCGCGCTCGTGCACGCCGCGAAGGGAGACACCCACGGCAACCTCGTCTTCCACAAGGCCGCCCGCAATTTCAATCCGCTCGCCGCCATGGCCGGGAGGGTCTGCATCGCGCAGGTCGAGGAGCTCGTCGACCCCGGCGAACTCGACCCCGACGGCATCCACCTGCCCGGCATCTACGTGCGCCGCATCGTGGAGGTCGGCACCGACATCGAGAAGCGCATCGAGCGCCGCACCGTCACGGTCGACGACAGCGCCGATCGCGACATCCCGGAAGGAGCCTGAGATGGCGCTCACCCGCAACGAGATGGCCGCACGTGCGGCCGCGGAGCTGGCCGACGGGTCGTACGTGAACCTCGGCATCGGGTTGCCGACGCTCGTGCCGAACTTCGTGCCCGACGACGTGACCGTCGTGCTGCAGTCGGAGAACGGCATCCTCGGCGTCGGTCCGTACCCGACCGAAGCGCACGTCGACCCCGACCTCATCAACGCCGGCAAGGAGACCGTCACCGTCCTTCCGGGCGCCGCGTTCTTCGACTCGGCGCTGAGTTTCGGCATGATCCGCGGCGGCAAGATCGACGCGGCCATCCTCGGCGCGATGCAGGTGTCGGCCTCCGGAGACCTGGCGAACTGGATGATCCCCGGGAAGATGGTCAAGGGTCCGGGCGGCGCCATGGACCTCGTCCACGGTGCGGAGCGGGTGATCGTCCTGATGGAGCATGTCGCCCGCGACGGCTCGGCCAAGATCGTGAACGCCTGCTCGCTGCCGCTGACCGGACGCGGCGTGGTCGACCGCATCATCACCGACCTGGCCGTCATCGACGTCACGGACGGCGGCCTCGTCCTCATCGAGACGGCCCCCGGCGTGAGCGTCGACGAGGTCGTCGCCGCCACCGAACCCGATCTGATCATCGCCGACGCACTCAAGGAGATCGCATGAGCACCGACGACATCGTCATCGTGGCCGCCGCCCGCACGCCGCAGGGGCGGCTCAAGGGGCAGCTCGCCTCCTTCACCGCGGCGCAGCTCGGCGGGTTCGCCATCGCCGGCGCGCTCGCGCAGGGCGCCATTGCCGCCGAGGCCGTGGATGCCGCGATCATGGGGCAGGTGCTGCCGGCCGGTTCCGGACAGAACCCGGCGCGCCAGGCGGCCCTCGCCGGCGGACTCGGCTGGGACGTCCCGGCATCCGCCGTCAACAAGGTGTGCCTGTCGGGCCTCACCGCGATCATCGACGCCAAGCGGATGATCGCCTCCGGCGACGCGAGGGTCGTCGTCGCGGGCGGCATGGAGTCGATGACGCGTGCGCCGCACCTGCTCATGGGCTCGCGCGAGGGCTGGAGCTACGGATCCGTCGAGGTGCTCGACCACATGGCCTACGACGGTCTGACCGACGCGTACGACCGCGAGAGCATGGGCGCCTCCACGGAGCGGCTGAACCCGCGCTTCGAGGTCACGCGCGAGCAGCAGGACCGCGTCGCCACCCTGTCGCACCAGCGCGCCGCGGCGGCGCGGGATGCCGGGGTCTTCGACGCCGAGATCGTCGCCGTCGAGGTGGCGCAACGCCGCGGTCCCGCGGTGACGATCACCACCGATGAGGGCATCCGCGACGAGACCACCGCCGAGACGCTCGCCGGTCTTCGCCCCGCATTCGCGCCCGACGGGTCGATCACGGCCGGCAACGCGTCGCAGATCTCCGACGGCGCCGCCGCCGTGGTGCTGACCACACGCGCGCACGCCGACGCGAGCGGATGGCCGGTGCTCGCCGTGGTGGGCGCGGCTGGTCAGGTCGCCGGTCCCGACAACTCGTTGCACGCGCAGCCCGCGCGCGCGATCGCGCAGGCCCTGCAGCGGCAGCAGCTCGCGGCATCCGATCTGGATCTCGTCGAGATCAACGAGGCGTTCGGCGCCGTCGTCGCCCGCTCGCAGCGCGAGCTCGGTGTGGGGGAGGACGTCGTGAACATTCACGGCGGCGGCATCGCCCTCGGGCACCCGATCGGCGCCTCCGGCGCGCGGCTCGTCGTCCACACCGTGCACGAGCTCGTCCGCCGCGGTTCGGGCACGGCCGCGGTCGGCCTCTGCGGCGGGGGAGGCCAGGGCGAGGCGCTCCTGCTCACGCGCTGACGCGCGACGCCGGCGGTTCGCCGCACACCGCGCGCCGGCCGGCCCGGCTATCGTCGGGGTGACGCACGGGGAGGTGACCGCGTGGGCCGAGCGCGCGACGAACGGTCTGCGGCGTTCGCCCGGTACTGGACGGCGGCTGCGCTGAGCTCGTTCGGCACTGCCATCACGACGGTCGCGATGCCCGTTCTCGTGGTCCAGCTGCTCGGCGCGACACCGCTCGAGGTCGGTGTCGTCAACGCGGCGCAGTTCGTTCCGTACGCCGTGCTCGGCGTCATCGCCGGTGTGTACACGGATCGCTGGCGTCGCCGACCCATCCTCGTCTGAGCCAGCATCGCGCGGGCGCTGTCGCTCGGGGCGGTACCCGTACTCTGGGCATGCGGCATCCTCCAGGTGTGGATGCTGGTCGTCGCGCTCCTGCTGTTCGGGTCGTTCTCGGTGTTCGGCTTCGCCGCGGCACAATCCCTCCTGCCTCGTCTCGTGCCGCGTGACGGGTAGCTTCGCGCCAACATGAGACTGGGCCCGACGGATGCCGCGGCCCAGACGCTCGGCCCGAGCATCGGCGGCGGCCTCGTGGGGCTGGTCGGCGCTCCCCTCGCCATCGTCATCGACGCGGTGAGCTACCTCGCCGAGGCCGTGCTGAACGCCACCGTGAGGGTCGAGGAGCCGCGGGCGCCGCATCGCCCAGCCCGACTGGGCACCGAGATCGGCCAGGGGATGCGGTGGACGTACCGGCATCCGATGCTGGGCCCTCTCACCGTATCGACTCACGTCTGGTTCGTCGCCAACGGCGCGGCGTTGACGGCGCTGTCGCTGCTGGCGCTTCGCGAGCTGGGATTCTCCGCGCTCACGTACGGGTTGCTGCTGACGGTCTTCGGAGTCTCGAGCCTGATCGGAGCGTCGAGCGCCGCCGTGCTCACGGGACGCATCGGCGCGGGACGCGCGATCGTGGGCGCACGCTCGCTCTACCCGCTGGCGTGGATCCTGGTCGCCGTGGCGCCGCCGTCGGAGCTCGGCGCGGCTCTTCTGTTCGTCGCGATCGGCGTGCAGGGCGCCGCGATGGGCATCGAGAACACGCCGGAGCAGCTCCTCTGGCAGACGCTCACCCCCGATCGGTTCCTGGGGCGTACCAACACGACCGACGCGCGGGCAACCGGACGCTCGCCGCTGTCGCGGCGTTGTCGGCCGGCGTCGCCGTCGGCCTTATCGGGGATCGGGGCGCTCTGGCCGCGACCGTCGTGGTGTTCGCCGTCGCCGCGGCGATCGCGTGGTTCTCTCCGCTGCGCCGCCGCGGGGAAGAAACTCTGGCGTTCGATTGACGTCTCCGCCAGTGCACGGTCCGTCGAGACCTCCGCGCGACCCGTCAGCCGGCGCGCGACCGGGTCGCGACCGACACCGGCTTCGTGCACTACGAGATCGGGCTCTGATCTCGTCGTGGGTATCGGTGCTCAGCGCTGGAGGCGCGTGGCCAGCAGCTTCTGTTCCCTCCCACGGATGGGGGAGTCCGTCGAGACGACGCGCCCGCGTGAGGCGCGGTACGTGTCGACGATCGTGCCGATCGACAGCGCGAGCGTGATGCCCCAGCTCAGCCAGGCGAGCGCCTGACGCCAGGTGAACGGCACGTCGCCGCGCAGTCCCCGCAGCAGCGCGAGGCCGCTGGTCACGGCGGAGATGATCCCGGTCCCGAACAGGTACTTGCGCATGAGACCACGTTAGCCTGGAAGAACGCCTGCCGAGAGGAGCCGCGTGAGCGACCCGAAGTCAAAGGCCGACATGATCGTCGTGTCCAACCGTTTGCCCGTCGACCACGACCCCAGCGTCGAGGGCGGGTGGCGTCGCTCGCCCGGAGGTCTCGTCGCCGCGCTCGAGCCGGTGCTCCAGCAGACCGGGGGAGCGTGGGTCGGCTGGCCCGGGACCGCGGGGTTGGAGCTCGAGCCGTTCGAGCTCGACGGCATGGAGCTCGTTCCGGTGACGCTCACCGACGAGGACGTCGAGCTCTACTACGAGGGCTTCTCCAACGACACCATATGGCCGCTGTATCACGACGTCATCTCGCCGCCCGCCTACCACCGCGAGTGGTGGGAAGCCTATGTCCGCGTCAACGAGCGGTTCGCCGCAGCCGCGGCATCCGTTGCCGCTCACGGAGCGGTGGTGTGGGTTCAGGACTACCAGCTCCAGCTCGTCCCGCGGCTGCTGCGGGCGCTGCGACCGGATGTGGTGATCGGCTACTTCCACCACATTCCCTTCCCTGCATACGGTCTGTTCGCGCAGCTTCCGTGGCGCAAGCACGTGCTGGCCGGTCTCGTCGGAGCCGACGTCATCGGCTTCCAGCGGGTGCAGGATGCCGGCAACTTCACGAACGCCGTGCGGCGCCAGTTGGGGTTCGAGACGAAGTCGGGCGCGATCCGCGTGGTCGCGGATGATGGTTCCGTGCGCACGGCCGTGGCGAAGGCGTACCCGATCTCGATCGACACGCAGCTCTACGACGAGATCGCCCGGCGCCCCGAGGTCCAGGCGCGAGCGAAGGAGATCCGTGCGAGCCTCGGCGACCCGCAGACCGTGATCTTCGGCGTCGATCGCCTCGACTACACGAAGGGCATCGGCCATCGGCTCAAGGCCTACGGCGAGCTCCTCGAGGAGGGCCGCCTGGACGTCGAGGACGTCACGCTCGTCCAGGTCGCGAGCCCCAGTCGCGAGCGCGTCGCCGCATACATGCAGCTACGCGACGAGATCGAGCTCACCGTGGGACGCATCAACGGCGACCACGACACCGTCGGCCACACCGCGATCAGGTATCTGCATCACTCGTACCCGCGCGAGGAGATGGTCGCCCTGTATCTCGCGGCGGACGTGATGCTCGTCACGGCGCTTCGCGACGGCATGAACCTCGTCGCGAAGGAGTATGTCGCCAGTCGCATCGACAGTCGCGGGGTGCTCGTGCTCAGCGAGTTCACCGGCGCCGCCGACGAGCTCTCGCAAGCCGTGAAGGTCAACCCCCACGACATCGACGGACTCAAGGACGCGATCATGGCGGCGGTCGAGATGCAGCCCGCCGAGCAGGCCCGCCGGATGCGGGGCCTGCGCCGGCGTGTGCGCGACCACGACGTCGCCGACTGGTCACGACGCTTCCTGGCCGACCTCGACGCCGTCCGGAAGCAGGACGCGTGAGCGGCTGGGAGCCCATCGCCGGCCTGGCGCGTGTGCCGCGGTTGCTCGTCGCACTCGATTTCGACGGCACGCTCGCGCCCCTGGTCGACGAGCCGATGGCGGCGCGCATGAGCCAGGATGCGCGGGCAGCGGTCGAGGCCCTCGCACAGGCGCCGGGGACGACGGTCGCCTTGGTCTCGGGACGGACGCTGCGCGACCTCCGGGTGATCGCCGAGTACGACGACGGCTCGCCGCTGCTTCTGGCCGGCTCGCACGGCGCGGAGCAGTGGCCGCCTCCGGGGGAGGCACCGCCTCCCGTGGACCCTCTGCTGCTCGCGCAGCGCGACGACCTGCGCGCGCGTGCCGAGGCCATCGCCGCCGCCGCCGACCGTGCCTGGGTCGAGCCGAAGGAGTTCGGCTTCGCGCTGCACACGCGCCTCGTGTCGGATGCCGCCGCCGCGCGCGGCGCGCAGGAGAGGATCGCTGCGCTCATGGCCGCGGAGGCTTCCGACTGGCGTCGGCGGGATGGCCACGACATCCTCGAGTACGCCTTCCGTGCGGAGGGCAAGGACGGCGCGGTCGCACGGCTGCGCGCGCAGACCGGTGCGAGCGCGGTGCTGTTCGCCGGCGACGACGTGACCGATGAGGACGCCTTGCGCAGTCTCCAGCCGGGTGACGTGGGTGTGCGGGTCGGCCCGGGTGAGACCGCGGCGACTGTTCGTGTCGCCGGCATCCCCGAATTGGCGGCGCTGTTGACACGTCTGGCGCGCGAACGGTACACCCTGCGGGAATAGACTTCGAGGATGCCGGACAGCGATCCCTCCATCGACATCAAGCCCCGCAGTCGTGTCGTCACGGACGGCATCGAGGCGACCACCTCCCGCGGCATGCTGCGCGCCGTCGGCATGGGCGACGAGGACTGGGACAAGCCCCAGATCGGCATCGCGTCCAGCTGGAACGAGATCACGCCGTGCAACCTGAGCCTGGACAGGCTCGCGCAGGGCGCGAAGGAGGGCGTGCACGCCGGCGGCGGGTACCCCCTGCAGTTCGGGACCATCTCCGTCTCCGACGGCATTTCGATGGGTCACGAGGGCATGCACTTCTCGCTCGTGTCCCGCGAGGTCATTGCCGACTCCGTGGAGACCGTGGTCATGGCCGAGCGGCTCGACGGCACGGTGCTGCTCGCCGGCTGCGACAAGTCGATCCCGGGCATGCTCATGGCCTCTGCCCGCCTCGATCTGTCGAGCGTTTTCCTTTACGCAGGATCCATCGCGCCGGGCTGGGTGAAGCTGTCGGACGGCACCGAGAAGGACGTCACGATCATCGACTCGTTCGAAGCGGTCGGCGCGTGCCTTGCGGGGAAGATGAGCGAGGCCGACCTCAAGCGCATCGAGTGCGCGATCGCCCCCGGAGAGGGGGCGTGCGGTGGCATGTACACCGCGAACACGATGGCGTCCGTCGCCGAAGCCCTGGGGTTGAGCCTTCCGGGCTCGGCCGCGCCGCCTTCTGCGGACCGTCGGCGCGACTACTACGCGCACCGGTCGGGGGAGGCGGTGGTGAACCTGCTGCGCCAGGGCATCACGACGCGCGACATCCTCACGAAAGAGGCATTCGAGAACGCCATCGCCCTGGCCATGGCGCTCGGCGGCTCGACCAACGTCGTGCTGCACCTGCTTGCCATCGCCCGCGAAGCTGATGTCGAGCTGAGCCTGCACGACTTCAACCGCATCGGTGACAAGGTGCCGCACGTGGCGGATATGAAGCCGTTCGGTAAGTATGTGATGAACGACGTCGACCGTCACGGCGGCATCCCCGTGATCATGAAGGCCATGCTCGACGAGGGACTGCTGCACGGCGACGCCCTCACGGTGACGGGGAAGACCCTCGCCGAGAACCTCGCCGAGCTCGATCCCGACCCGATCGACGGCACCGTCATCCACACCTTCGATGACCCGATCCACGCGACGGGCGGCATCACGATCCTCCACGGCTCACTGGCTCCCGAGGGCGCCGTCGTCAAGACAGCGGGCTTCGATGCGTCGGTGTTCGAGGGGCCCGCGCGGGTGTTCGAGCGGGAGCGCGCGGCGATGGACGCCCTGGAGGCGGGCGAGATCGCCGCGGGCAGCGTGATCGTCATCCGCTACGAGGGCCCGAAGGGCGGCCCCGGCATGCGCGAGATGCTCGCCATCACAGCGGCCATCAAGGGCGCGGGGCTCGGAAAAGATGTACTACTCTTGACGGACGGCAGATTCTCAGGCGGCACAACCGGCCTGTGCATCGGCCACATAGCACCCGAAGCGGTGGACGCAGGTCCCATCGCCTTCGTGCGCGATGGTGATCTGATACGGGTCGATATCGCGGCTCGCACTCTCGACCTACTCGTCGACGACGCAGAGCTGAACTCCCGCCGTGACGGCTGGGAGCCTCTTCCCCCGCGCTACACCCGTGGCGTTCTGGCCAAGTACTCGAAACTCGTGCGCTCCGCAGCGGAGGGCGCGACGACCGGCTGAGGCCGTGACTCCCAGGGCGGGAAGCCGCCCTCACACGCATCTGACACCCGAGGTACCACTATGTCTCTCGACACCGCGGCCGTGCCGCGACCACCCGCCCGCGGAGCTGCTGCTCCGGTGATGACCGGAGCCCAGGCCGTCGTCCGATCCCTCGACATGCTCGGGGTCACAGACGTCTTCGGTCTGCCCGGCGGCGCCATCATGCCGGTCTACGACCCTCTGATGGACGATGAGGCGGTGCGCCACATCCTCGTCCGCCACGAGCAGGGCGCCGGTCACGCGGCCGAAGGGTACGCCGCGGCATCCGGCCGCACCGGCGTCGCGATCGCGACGTCCGGTCCCGGCGCGACCAACCTCGTCACCGCCATCGCCGATGCCTACATGGACTCGGTGCCCCTCGTCTGCATCACGGGCCAGGTGTTCAGCCACCTCATGGGCACCGACGCCTTCCAGGAGGCGGACATTGTCGGCATCACGATGCCGATCACCAAGCACTCGTTCCTCGTCAAGAGCGCCGAGGAGATCCCCGGCGCGATCGCTGCGGCGTTCGAGATCGCCTCCACGGGGCGCCCCGGTCCCGTCCTGGTCGACATCACGAAGGATGCGCAGCAGGCCTCGGCGCCGTTCGTGTGGCCCCCGAAGATCGAGCTGCCCGGCTACCGCCCGGTCACGAAGGCGCACGGCAAGCAGATCCAGGCGGCGGCGCAGCTGATCGCGCACGCCAAGAAGCCCGTGCTGTACGTCGGCGGCGGCGTCATCCGCGCGGGTGCGGCGGCGGAGCTGCGCGTGTTCGCCGAAGCGACCGGCGCCCCCGTCGTGACGACGCTCATGGCGCGCGGGGCGTTCCCCGACTCGCACCCGCAGAACCTCGGCATGCCCGGTATGCACGGCACGGTCCCGGCGGTGCTCGCGCTGCAGGAGTCCGATCTCATCGTCGCGCTGGGTGCCCGCTTCGACGACCGCGTGACCGGAAAGGCCGACGAGTTCGCTCCGAACGCGCAGGTCGTGCACGTCGACATCGATCCGGCGGAGATCTCGAAGATCCGCACGGCCGACGTGCCGATCGTGGGGGATCTGAAGGAAGTGCTCGTCGACCTGGATGCCGCGTTCCAGAGCGCCCGCGTCGACCACACGCCCGACATCGCGGAGTGGTGGGCCTACCTCGACGGTCTGGTCACCGAGTTCCCGCTGGGTTACGCCGAGCCCGAGGACGGCCTGCTCGCGCCGCAGTACGTCATCAAGCGCATCGGCGAGCTCACCGGACCCGAGGCCGTCTACGCGGCGGGCGTCGGCCAGCACCAGATGTGGGCCGCGCAGTTCATCAGCTACGAGCGGCCCAACGCGTGGCTCAACTCCGGTGGAGCCGGAACGATGGGCTACTCGGTGCCGGCCGCCATGGGCGCGAAGGTCGCCGAGCCCGACCGTGTCGTGTGGGCCATCGACGGCGACGGCTGCTTCCAGATGACCAATCAGGAACTGGCGACGTGCGTCCTGAACGACATCCCGATCAAGGTCGCGATCATCAACAACTCGAGCCTCGGCATGGTGCGCCAGTGGCAGACGCTGTTCTTTGCGGGCCGCCACTCCAACACCGATCTCAACACGGGTCACGGGACGGTGCGGGTGCCCGATTTCGTCAAGCTCGCCGACGCCTACGGCTGCCTCGGCATCCGCGTCGAGAAGATCGAAGAGGTGGATGCCGCCATCACGCTGGCACTGGAGACGAACGACCGGCCCGTCGTCATCGACTTCGTCGTGTCGGCTGACGCGATGGTGTGGCCGATGGTGCCGCAGGGCGTGAGCAACAGCTTCGTGCAGTATGCCCGCGACCATGCGCCCAGCTTCGACGGGGAGGACTGAGATGAGCCGTCATGTCCTGAGTCTTCTGGTCGAGAACAAGCCGGGTCTGCTGACGCGCGTGGCCGGCCTGTTCGCGCGCCGCGGCTTCAACATCGAGTCGCTCGCGGTGGGCGTCACCGAGGTGCCCGGCCTGTCGCGCATCACGGTCGTCGTCGACGTCGAGGAGCTGCCGCTCGAGCAGGTGACCAAGCAGCTGAACAAGCTGATCAACGTCATCAAGATCGTCGAGCTGGAGCCGGCGGCATCCGTGCAGCGCGAGCACATGCTCATCAAGGTGCGCGCCGACAACCAGACGCGCTCCAACGTGATCGAGGTCGTGAACCTGTTCCGCGCCTCGGTCGTGGACTACGCGACCGACGCCCTCGTCGTCGAGGTCACCGGCGACCGCGGCAAGATCGAGGCGATCCTGCGTGCGCTCGAGCCGTTCGGCATCAAGGAGCTCGCTCAGTCGGGTCTGCTCGCGATCGGCCGCGGCGGCAAGTCCATCACCGAGCGCGTCCTGCGCGGCTGACACCTTCGCGGGCGTTTCGACTCGCTGCGCTCGCTCAACGACCGGAAAGAAACCAAGGAGAAACACACACCATGGCTGAGATCTTCTACGACTCCGACGCCGACCTGTCCGTCATCCAGAACAAGAAGGTCGCGATCGTCGGCTACGGCTCGCAGGGTCACGCGCACGCGCAGAACCTCCGCGACTCGGGCGTCGAGGTCGTCATCGCGCTGAAGGACGGCTCGAAGTCGATTGCGAAGGCCCAGGAGGACGGCTTCGAGGTGAAGAACGTCGCCGACGCCACCGCGTGGGCCGACCTGATCATGATCCTCGCGCCCGACCAGCACCAGCGCGGGATCTACAGCGAGAGCATCCTGCCGAACCTGTCGGCCGGCAAGACCCTCGCCTTCGCCCACGGCTTCAACATCCGCTTCGGCTACATCGACGCCCCCGAGGGGGTCGACGTGATCCTCGTCGCCCCGAAGGCGCCGGGTCACACCGTGCGCCGCGAGTTCGTCGCCGGTCGCGGCATCCCGGACATCATCGCCGTCGAGCGCGACGCCTCTGGCCACGCCTGGGCCACGGCGCTGTCGTACGCGAAGGCGATCGGCGGCACGCGCGCCGGCGTCATCAAGACCACGTTCACCGAAGAGACCGAGACCGACCTGTTCGGTGAGCAGGCCGTGCTCTGCGGTGGCGTGTCGCAGCTCGTCCAGTACGGTTTCGAGACGCTGACCGAGGCCGGTTATCAGCCGCAGATCGCCTACTTCGAGGTGCTGCACGAGCTCAAGCTCATCGTCGACCTCATGTGGGAGGGCGGCATCGCCAAGCAGCGCTGGTCGGTCTCCGACACCGCCGAGTACGGCGACTACGTCTCGGGCCCGCGCGTCATCGACCCGCGCGTCAAGGAGAACATGCAGGGCGTTCTCGCCGACATCCAGTCCGGCGCGTTCGCGGAGCGCTTCATCGGCGACCAGGATGCCGGAGCTCCCGAGTTCCAGGAGCTGCGTGCGAAGGCCGCCGCCCACCCGATCGAGGCCGTCGGCAAGGACCTGCGCGCCCTGTTCGCGTGGAAGCAGCAGGACGCCGACTACACCGAGGGCTCCGCCGCGCGCTGACCTCGTCCAGACCCTCGGCACACCCGCCGAGCAGGCTTGCGAAAGCCGTACCGGCCCGGCCCCCACACAAGGGGGCCGGGCCTTTCGCTTGCTAGCGTGACGGCATGACCGTCGCGTTGGAGATCGCCGTTCAGGATGCCGCGGGCGCCCGCGCCGCCATCGCCGCCGGAGCGGACCGCCTGGAGCTGTGTCAGGCCCTCGCCGTCGGCGGACTCACGCCCTCGATCGCGTTGGTGGAGACGGCGGTCGCCGCCGTGGGCGGGGGACGCGTCAACGTGCTCGTGCGCCCTCGCGCAGGTGGCTTCGTCTACGACGGCGACGAGATCACCCTCGTCGCGGCGGACGTCCGAGCAGCGATCGCCGCGGGCGCAGCCGGTGTCGTCGTCGGTGCGCTGACCGACGACGGGCAGGTCGACGCGCAGGCGCTGCGCAGGTGGAGGGCCGCCGCAGGCGACAGCACGCTCGTGTTTCACCGCGCGATCGACGCGGCCCCTTCACCGCTCGCCGTCCTCGACGAGCTCGCGGCGATCGGCGTCGATCGCGTGCTGACCTCGGGCGGCGCCGCCCGCTCCGTCGACGGCACGGATATGCTGCGACGCCTGGTTGCGGCGGACACCGGTATCGAGATCATGGCCGGCGGCGGCATCCGCGTCGGCGACATCGCGCGCATCGTTGCCGTGGGCGTCGACGCCGTGCATCTGTCCGCCCGCGCCGTCGCCGGTCTCGACGTGCCGTCGGGGCCCGGGGGAGGAGCGGGCGGCCACGACGTCACCGACCCGGTCGTGGTGGCGGCGGCCGAGGCCGCCGTCCGCAGTACGCTTTCGGGGTGAGCACGCCACGTGATGACGACGCCCTGAGCTGGGACGGCGACGATGACCCCACTCTCGAGGTGGGCCACCGACCCACCGCCGAGCCGGTGACCGCCCCGACGGTCGCGCCCGAGCCGGCCGTGCTTCCCGACGGATTCACGGCCGTCGGCAAGGGCAGCACCACCGTCGGCCACATCGATGCGGACGGCACCGTCACGATGCCCGACGCGCCGACGCAGATGTCGAATGCGATGCTCGTGACCCTCGGCATCCTCGCCGGCGCTTACCTGCTGTTCACCATCGGCTGGATCATCGGCGGGTTGCGTCTGCGGGGCACGGCAGAGTTCCTCGTCAGCCCGGTCGGGTACGCGGCCGCCCTGTGGCTCGCCGTCGCGGCGGCGCCGGTGTGGTTCCTCACGGTGTTCGTCCTCACCCGCGCCGCGAAGGCCTGGGTGCGCGTCCTGCTGCTGGTCGGCGGTCTCGCCCTGCTCGTACCGTGGCCGTTCATCCTCGTCGGGGCGGTGGGACGATGACCACGAACGCCCCCACGCCCTCCCGCACGCGTGCCCTGCCCACCTGGCTGATCGTCGCCATCTCCGTCGTGTTCGTTCTGTTCTACGCGTACTTCGTGTGGAACGCCGTCGGCTTCCTCTCGCAGGCCGCATCGGGCGCTCAGCCGCTGAACGCCTACGGCTGGTTCGTGCTGCTGCTGTCGGTCGTCTTCCCGCTGATCGCGTTCGGCGTCGCCTTCGCCGTCGGCTGGCGGCGGACGTGGTGGGAGTTCGCCCTCGTCCTCATCACCGGTCTGTGTGTCGTGGCGGTGTTCTGGCTGAACATCCTGACCTACACCGTGGGGCCGTCCGGCTCGTCGATGCTCGGCTGATCCCACGCTTTTGCCCGGCCGTCATACGGTCGGGGGCAGGGGGGTCTGACCGGTAGGCTGGCATCCTTCCACCCGCTCCGATCCTGCGCAAAGGTCCTGCCGCTGTGTCCAAGCCTGTCGTCCTCATCGCCGAAGAACTCTCACCCGCCACGATCGATGCCCTGGGGCCGGACTTCGATGTCCGTCAGGTCGACGGCACCGACCGTCCCGCGCTCCTGTCGGCTCTGGCCGACGCCCACGCCATCCTGATCCGATCGGCGACGAAGGTGGATGCCGAGGCGATCGCAGCGGCTCCAATACTCAAGGTCGTCGCGCGTGCCGGCGTCGGACTCGACAACGTCGACATCAAGGCCGCCACGGCCGCGGGGGTCATGGTCGTCAACGCGCCGACCTCCAACATCATCTCGGCGGCCGAGCTGACGATCGGGCACATCCTGAGCCTTGCCCGTCACATCCCCGCCGCTCACGCGTCGCTGGCCGCCGGCGCCTGGAAGCGCAGCTCGTTCACGGGCACGGAGGTCTTCGAGAAGACCGTGGGCATCATCGGTCTCGGCCGCATCGGCGCCCTCATCGCCGCTCGTCTGCAGGCATTCGGCGTGAGGGTCGTGGCGTACGACCCGTATGTCACGCCGACGCGCGCCCAGCAGCTCGGCGTCACGCTCCTGAGCCTCGATGACCTGCTCGCGCAGAGTGACTTCATCACGATCCACATGCCGAAGACGCCCGAGACGACCGGCATGATCGGCGCGGCGCAGTTCGCGCGCATGAAGCCGACCGCGTACGTCGTCAACGTCGCGCGCGGTGGACTCATCGACGAGGAGGCGCTCTACACGGCGTTGACCACGGGGGAGATCGCCGGCGCCGGACTCGACGTGTTCACGAGCGAGCCCCCGAAGCCCGACGGCACCGCGTTCCCGCTGCTGTCGCTTCCGAACGTCGTGGTGACCCCGCACCTGGGCGCGTCGACCGACGAGGCGCAGGAGAAGGCCGGCATCTCCGTCGCCCGATCGGTCAAACTCGCCCTCGAAGGCGACCTCGTGCCCGATGCGGTTAACGTCGCCGGTGGAGTCATCGACCCGTTCGTGCGTCCCGGCATCGCTCTCGTCGAGCAGCTCGGTCAGGTATTCTCCGGCCTTGCGACCAGCGCCCTCACGAGCCTGGACATCGAGGTGCGCGGCGAGCTCGCCGCCTACGACGTCAGCGTCTACCGCCTCGCGGCGCTGAAGGGCATCTTCACGAAGATCGTCAGCGAGAACGTGTCCTACGTGAACGCGCCGTTGTTCGCCGAGCAGCGCGGCATCGAGACCCGTCTGATCGTCGAGGCCGACAGCCCGCTCTATCGCAACATCACGATTCTGCGCGGCACGCTGTCGGACGGAACGGTGCTCGAGGTTGCGGGAACCCTGGCCGGAACCCGCATGGTCCCCAAGATCGTCGGCATCAACGGCTACGAGATCGAGGTTCCGATCGAGAAGCACCACATCCTCATGCGCTACGCAGACCGCCCCGGCATCGTCGCGATCTACGGCCAGAAGCTGGGGGAGGCGGGCATCAACATCGCCGGTCTGTTCGTCGCTCAGCCCGACGCCTCGGGCCGTGCGCTCTCGGTTCTCACGGTCGACCAGCCCGTGCCGGACGCGATCCTCGACGACACGCGACAGGCGATCGGCGCCGACCTCTTCCGCCAGCTGGAGATCGTCGGAGCCTGACGTCGCGGCGCGGGGTTTCGGGGCGCCGCGGCATCCCGTCGTCGAGCCGCCATGATTCCTCCGAACCGCTATGGTTTAGCGCGCAAAACCATAGCGGTTCGACGAGAACGTGGCGGCTCGGCGGGATGCGGGGGTCAGCGGACGGCGCGCTCGACCAGGGCGACCAGCGCCTTCAGCGCGTCGCCGCGGGGGACCGGTCCGGGGATCGATCCGCCCGACAGGGCGTTGTTGAAGTACAGGCCGTCGCCGACGAGCATCACGAGATCGAGCGCCGCGCCCTCGGGGGCGTAGGGACGCAGCGCGTCAGCCCACTTCTCCCGCACCTCCCGCAATGCCTCGGCGGCGTGGCCGTTGCCGCCCTGCGCGAGGCGCGAGGTGGCGAGGATGACGCGGTCGATCGGGTCGTTCGACATGACGGATGAATGCAGATAGTGGGCGATGGGGCCGCCCGGGTAGCTCGACATCGCCGCGACGTCCTCGTCGACGAGGGTCTGGAGGCGTTCGATCAGGCCCGCCTCGAGCATCTCCTTCGAGGCGAAGTGGTAGAGCAGGCCACCTTTGGAGACCCCGGCTGCGCGCGCCGTGGCATCCATCGTCGCCGCGCGTTCACCCTCGTCCACGAGGATCGCCTCGAAGGCGTCGAGCACCTTCTCGCGGGCCAGGGGAGGGCGACTCATGGTGTCGATCGTATCGAGCGCTCGGAGTCCATGTCTGTTACTATACCGGCTGGACGGTTTATAAATGATGACACTGACTGAAGAGATCACCCTGGCCGAGTCGAACGGCAAGCGGGTCGGATGGCGCGGCTGGCTCGCACTGATCGTGCTGATGCTGCCGGTTCTGCTCGTTTCCGTGGACAACACGGTGCTGAGCTTCGCCCTGCCCGATATCGCTCTGAGCCTGAATCCCTCCAGCGCCCAGCAGCTGTGGATCATCGACGCCTACCCGCTTGTGCTGGCGGGGCTGCTGGTGACGATGGGCACGCTCGGCGACCGGTTCGGACGTCGACGGATGCTGCTGATCGGTGCGACGGGCTTCGCCGCCGTGTCCGTGCTGGCCGCCTTCGCTCCCAGCGCAGCCTGGCTGATCGCGGCTCGCGCGGGAATGGGCGTGTTCGGCGCGATGCTCATGCCGTCGACGCTGTCTCTGCTGCGCAGCATCTTCACCGACCGCGACCAACGCCGTATGGCGATCGCGGTGTGGGCGTCGATGTTCTCCGCCGGAGCGGCCCTGGGACCGATCGTCGGCGGCATCCTGCTCGAGCACTTCGCCTGGGGCTCGGTGTTCCTCATGTCGGTTCCGGTGCTCGTCCCGCTGCTGATCCTTGCGCCGCTGCTGGTTCCCGAGAGTCGCGATCCGCGTCCGGGCCGCATCGACCCGGTCAGCATCGCCTTGTCGATGCTGACGATGGTGCCGATCGTCTACGCGATCAAGGAGGTCGCGGTGCACGGCTTCGGGGTGCTGCCGGTGGTGCTGACGGCGGCCGGGTTCGGCTTCGGGGTCGCATTCGTGCGCCGCCAGCTCGCCTCGGAGCAGCCCATGCTCGACATGCGACTGTTCGCGCGCGGCACCTTCAGCGGCGCGCTGCTGGTGAACCTCCTCAGCGTTGTGTCCCTCGTCGGCTTCCTCTACTTCGTCGCGCAGCATCTGCAGCTGATCGTCGGCCTGTCGCCGATGGACGCAGGATTCGCTTTGGTGCCCGGCATGGCTGCGATGATCGTCGCCGGTCTTCTCGTCGTCCCGATCGCGCGGCGCGTCTCGGCGCGCGTGGTCGTGCCGGTCGCGCTGACGTTCTCGGTCGTGGCCTACCTGCTCGTCCCCGGCGCGGTCGGCGACGGCGCCCTGGCCCTGCTGATCGCCGCCTTCGTCCTGCTCGGCATCGGCATCGGTGCCGCCGAGACGGTGTCGAACGAGCTCATTCTCGCCAGTGCACCTCCCGCCAAGGCCGGAGCGGCCAGCGCCGTGTCGGAGACGGCCTACGAGCTGGGCGCCGTCCTGGGCACGGCGGTGCTCGGCGGCATCCTGACGGCGGCCTATCGAACCGGCATCGTGCTTCCGGCGGGGGTCGAAGGGGCGGCGGCGGATGCCGCGCGCGAGACCTTGGCAGGGGCGATGACGGTCGCGGGCTCACTCGACGGCGCCACCGCCGATGCGCTGCGCGCGGCGGCCGCACACGCCTTCGACGCGGGCGTCGGCATCACCGCGGTGATCGGAGCCGTGCTCGTCGCCATCGCCGCGGTCATCGCGGCCACTACGCTGAAAGGGTCCCGCAGCGCCCACGTCGATCACTGATCGTCCCGACGGACATCGACACCGACGGCGCCGCGCATGCCCGAGTACGAGCAGTGTCGAGGAGTTCCATGTCGCGTGTCATCAAGCTGGCCGTCATTCCGGGTGACGGCATCGGTCCCGAGGTCGTCGCAGAGGCGGAAAAGGTGCTCGATGCCGTGACCGCGGCATCCGAGGTCACCTTCGACAAGACACGCTTCTCGCTCGGCGCCGCGCGCTACCTCGACACGGGCGACACGCTCACCGACGATGATCTCGCGGCGATCGCGGCGCACGACGCGATTCTCCTCGGCGCCGTCGGAGGCGTTCCCGGAGACCCGCGGCTGAAGGACGCGAACATCGAGCGCGGCCTGCTGCTGAAGCTGCGCTTCTCGCTCGATCAGTACGTCAACCTGCGACCCTCGAAGCTGTACCCGGGTGCGCCCGGCCCCCTCGCCGATCCGGGCGAGATCGATTTCGTCGTCGTCCGCGAGGGCACGGAGGGACCGTACGTCGGCAACGGCGGCTCGATCCGTACCGGGACGGCGCACGAGGTGGCCAACGAGACGTCGGTCAACACGGCCTTCGGCATCGAGCGCGTCGTCCGGTACGCGTTCGCTCATGCCGAGCGCCGCCGCAAGAAGGTGACCCTCGTGCACAAGACGAACGTCCTGGTGCACGCGGGCGGGATGTGGAAGCGGATCGTGGATGCCGTGGCATCGGAGCATCCCGAGGTGACCGTAGACTATGTGCACATCGACGCGGCCACCATCTATCTGGTCACGAACCCGGGCCGCTTCGACGTGATCGTCACCGACAACCTCTTCGGCGACATCCTCACCGACTTGGCCGGCGCCGTCACCGGAGGCATCGGCCTCGCCGCTTCGGGAAACATCAACCCCGACGGCGCGTTCCCCTCGATGTTCGAGCCCGTGCACGGCTCGGCGCCGGACATCGCGGGACAGCAGAAGGCCGACCCCACGGCCGCGATCCTCTCCGTCGCCCTCATGCTCGATCATCTCGGGCTCGCCGACGAAGCCGCGCGCGTCACCCGCGCCGTCGAGGAGGACATCGCGCACCGGGGTTCGGCTGTCCGCACCACCGCCCAGGTCGGCGACGCCATCGCCGCCGCCGTCCAGGCGTAGCCTGGAACCGCAGCCCCGCCGACCGCTCTCACCCTCAGGACACGACATGAGCCTCACGTACGAACCCGATGCCGGACTCGCCCCTCTCGAATTCACGATCACCCGAAACCTGGCCGCGAAGTCGGCTGCCGAGCGCGAACAGCTGCTCGTCGACCCGGCGTTCGGCACGACTTTCACCGACCACATGATCGACATCTGCTGGTCGGTGCGCGGGGGATGGCACCGGCCGCGGGTCCAGCCCTACGGGCCCCTCTCACTCGATCCCGCCGCAGCGGTGCTGCACTACGGGCAGGAGATCTTCGAGGGCATCAAGGCCTACCGGCATGCCGACGGTTCCGTGTGGACCTTCCGTCCCGATCAGAACGGTCGTCGCCTGCAGCGCAGCGCACGACGCCTGGCGCTTCCCGAGCTGCCGGTGGAGTACTTCATCGAGTCCTTGAAGGCGCTCATCGCCGTCGACGGCGCCTGGGTGCCCTCGGGCGCCGACCAGAGCCTCTACCTGCGCCCGTTCATGTTCGCGAAGGAGGCGTTCCTCGGGGTTCGACCGGCCAACAAGGTCGGGTACTACGTCATCGCCTCTCCGGTGGGCGCGTACTTCAAGGGCGGCGCGAAGCCGGTGTGGATCTGGCTCAGCGAGGACTACGCCCGCGCCGGCAAGGGCGGGACCGGTGCCGCCAAGACCGGTGGCAACTACGCCGCCAGCCTGCTGCCGCAGGCCGAAGCCTACGAGCAGGGGTGCGACCAGGTCGTCTTCCTCGACCAGGATCGCAACGTGGAAGAGCTCGGCGGCATGAACGTCGTGTTCGTCTACAAGGACGGCACGATCGTGACGCCGCAGTCGGACTCGATCCTCGAAGGCATCACACGCGACTCGATCCTGCAGCTCGCTGCCGACCGCGGCCACAAGATCGAGGGCCGCGCGGTCTCGATCGACGAGTGGCGTTCGGGTGTCGCCTCCGGCGAGATCGTCGAGGTGTTCGCATGTGGCACCGCCGCCGTCGTCGCTCCGATCGGTGTGCTGAAGGGGCGCGACTTCGTCGACGAGCAGCCCCTCGGCCCGCTCGCCCAGTCGCTGCGCGACGAGCTCACCGACATCCAGTACGGGCGCCGCGAGGACACGCACGGGTGGCTCGTGCGCCTGGACGAGCCGGCCGGCGACGCGGGGTCCGCCGCGTGAGGGTCGTCCGCTTCAGTCACAATGACGCGATCCGCTTCGGGATCGTCGACGAGGCCGAGCTGGTCGTCTTGGCGGGTGATCCGTTGTTCGCGGGTTTCGAGACGACGGGGGAGCGGGTTCCGCTCGGTGAGGTCGCGTTGCTGGCACCGGTGATCCCGCGCTCGAAGATCGTCTGCGTCGGCAAGAACTACCGCGACCACGCCGCCGAGATGGGCGGCGAGGCTCCGGCCGCGCCGCTGCTGTTCCTGAAGCCGAACACCGCCGTGATCGGCCCGGGAGATGCGATCGTGCGGCCTTCGCAGTCCGAGCGCACCGATTTCGAGGGCGAGCTGGCGATCGTGATCGGCCGTGTGGCCAAGAATGTCCCGGCATCCGCTGCGCTCGATTACGTGTTCGGGTACACGATCGGCAACGACGTGACCGCGCGCGACCTGCAGAAGTCGGATGGGCAGTGGGCGCGCGCCAAGGGGTTCGACACGTTCTGCCCGCTCGGTCCGGCGATCGAGACGGAGTTCGACCTCGAGGGCGGCGCGCGCATCGTGACGCGGGTGGACGGCGACGTGCGCCAGGATGGCCCGATCTCCGACATGGTGCACTCGGTGCCGGAGATCATCGCCTACGCCTCGGCCGCGTTCACGCTGCTGCCGGGGGATGTGATCCTCACCGGTACGCCGGCTGGCATCGGGCCGTTCGACGCGGGCCAGACCGTCGAAGTCGAGATCACGGGGCTGGGCACGCTGCGCAACACCGCGCGAAACGCGTGAGCGCCCTGGCGCCGGCGATGGACCCCGTCGCCGTCGCGCGTATCCAGCGACGCACCGTCACCGTCCTCGCCGCCGGACAGGTGCTGGGCGGCATCGCCTTCGGCGCAACGGTCTCGCTCGGCGCGCTGCTCGCGGCCGATCTGTCGGGCCAGGAGGCGCTGTCGGGGCTGGCGACGGCATCCGTGACGCTCGGAGCATCGTTGTGCGCCATCCCGCTCGCGCGGATGGCGGCACGGCGCGGGCGACGGGTGGCGCTGACGCTCGGCAACCTCTTCGCGCTGATCGGCATCGGGATCGTCATCACGGCGGCCGCCGTGCGCAGCTTCCCGCTGCTGATCGTGGGCGTGGTGCTCATCGGCGCCGGCAACGCGGGCAATCTGCAGTCGCGCTTCGCCGCGACCGACCTCGCTCCCGCCGCGCGGCGCGGACGCGACCTCGGCACGGTCGTCTGGGCGACGACCGTCGGGGGTGTGGTGGGCCCGCTGCTTCTGACACCGGGAGAGGCCGTCGGCGCCGCGCTGCGTATGCCGCCGCTCACCGGCTCCTACGCGTTCTCGATCGTGGCGCAGCTGATCGCTTTCGCGCTCTACCTCGCGGCGCTGCGACCCGACCCGCTCCTGCTCGCACAGCGTCTGGCGCGCAGCGGCGATGCGCAGCGGGAGCACATCGACGATCTCGATCGGCCGGTGGCCGCGCGTTATGCGGTCTTCGCGGTGGCGGGGTCGCACGTGGTGATGGCGTCGGTGATGGCGATGACGCCGATCCATCTGGCGCACCTGGCGCCCGAGCACGTCACCCTCGTGGTCGGCACCACGATCGCGCTGCACGTGTTCGGCATGTACGGCTTGTCGCCGGTGTTCGGGGTGCTGGCCGACCGATGGGGACGTATCGCGACGATCCTCCTGGGCCAGGCGCTGCTGGCGGTGTCGCTGATCGTGGCGGCGACCATGCCCGATTCGCAATGGGCGGTGCTGGTCGCGCTGTTCCTGCTGGGAGCGGGGTGGAGCGCTGCGACCGTGTCGGGCGCAGCTCTGCTCACCGAGAGCTCTCCGACGAGCCTGCGGCCGCGACGGCAGGGGCTCAGCGACACGATCATGACCTTCAGCGCCGCTGTCGGCGCCGTGCTCGCGGGCGTCGTCCTCAGTCAGATCGGCTACGGCGGACTCGCGCTGGTCGCGCTCGTGCTCGTCGTCGCGGTCACCGTGCTCTCGCCGTACGCGCGTCGCGGCTGACCCGCCCGGGGTGCCGCGGTTGCGGCGTAGTTGGGGCGGCTTGCGGCGCGGGGCATGCCGAGGAGATGGCGGATGCCGAGGACGATCTGACACGGAGCTGTCTTCGGATCCCGACATCTCCGCGGAATCGGCGTCCCGCGCACGCCCAGCGCAGCGCGCACGCCCAGCGCGTCCAGCCGATGCCGGCGCCGACTCCCGTGCCAGCTGGTCCCGCTTGCGTGCCGTACTCAGTCAGGGCGGTGGCGGCGGGTCTCGGCATCCGCGTGATTCCGCGGATGCAGGCGATCGGTCCTCGCGCGCAGACTGAATACGGCACGTCCACGCCGTGCGGCGGGGGAGAGAGAACGCCGTCGCTCGGGGGTCAGCGGCCGAGGGCGGTGACGGCTCGCTCGACGTCGTCGTCGTCGTTGAACACGTGAAAGGCGACGCGCGCGCGCCCGTTGCGGCCGGATGCCGTGATGCGGGCGGCCTGCAGACGCGCGAGGTCCGCTCCCTCGGGATCGAGCCAGGTGACGATCGCCGTCGGGATGTCCGGTTGCTCCAGCTCCAGCGCCCGACGAAGGCGGGACGCGAGACCCGTGGCGTGAGCGTGGACGGCCGCGATGTCGGCCTGCGCGAATGTCCGCAGCGCGGGCTCGGCGCCGACGAATGCCTGCCACGCGGGGGAGACGTCGAAGCGTCGCGCGCAGGCGGCGAGATCCGCGTCGCCGCCGTAGCACGACGTCCAGGGATCGTCGCCGGCATACCACCCGGCCTGTACGGGCGCGAGCGTGCGCGCGTAGTCCGCGCTCACCGACATGAAGGCGACGCCGCGCGGGCAGCATAGCCACTTGTAGGCGTGACAGAGCAGCGCATCGAATCGCCCGGCGTCGACCGGCATCCAGCCCACGGCCTGCGTGGCATCGCATACCGTGCGTGCACCGACCGCGGCTGCCGCGGTGCAGATGGCGTCGACGTCGGCGACGTGACCGCACGCGGACTGCACCAGGGAGAACGCGACGAGCGTCGTACTGGAGGTGATCGCGTCGGCCAGGCGCGACAGCGGAGCGGTGCGGACGCGGATGCCGCGGCCTGCGTGCACGAAGGGCAGGACGAGCGAGGAGAACTCGTGTTCCGGTACCAGGACCGTCGAACCCGCGGGGAGCGCCGCCGCGAGAAGTGCCACCTGAACCGACGTCTGGGAGCCGATCGCGACGCGCTCGGGGGCGACACCCACGAGCGACGCGAAGTGTGCTCGCGACTGCTCCACCGCGCGACTGTAGCTCGCGATGTCGGGGCGTCCGGCGAGGTCCGCGGCGACCGCGCGCCGCGTCGCGTCCATCGGCAGCCCCACCGTGCACGCGGCCAGGTAGCCGTCGGCGGAGCCGAACTCGGCGCGCACCGAGGCGAGGGGGTCGTGGACGGCGGTGATCATGGTTTCAGCTTCGCGCGTCGCGACGTATGCGTCTACGGCAGGTATTGCATGAGAAACATGCCATGCGATGATGTTTACGTGAAGGAGATCGCCCCGGAACTGGACGTCCAGAGCCTGCGTACCGTGCGCGCGATCGCCGACACCGGCTCGATCACAGCGGCCGCCGCCTCTCTGGGATACAGTCAGCCCGCCATCAGCCAGCAGCTGCGGCGTTTGGAGAACCGGCTGGGGGTTGCGCTGATCGAGCGCGTCGGTCGCGGCGTGCGGCTGACGGAGGCCGGCCGCGTGCTCGCCCGTCATGCGCCGGCCGTGACGCACGCCTTCGACGCCGCCGCCGAAGAACTGGCACAGCTGAGGGGGCTGCGCACCGGTGTCGTCCGCCTTGTCGCCTTCCCCTCGGCTTCGCCCGTGCTCGTTCCGCGGTCGCTTGCGACGCTGTCCGCTTCTCACCCCGGACTCACGCTCACCTATGTGGAGGCGGAGCCACCGGAGGCGGTGGAAGCGATTCGCGAAGACCGCGCCGACATCGCGCTGACGTTCAGCTACCCGGGGGACCGCGACGACCCGCACGGATCGAGCGCCCGGGGGCTCACCGTACGCAGCGCGGGTCGCGACGACCTGCTGCTCGTGCTGCCCGGAGGCCATGCGGATGTGGCGGACGTCGCGGCACTCGCCGACGCGACGTGGATCGCCGGTTGCCCTCGCTGTCGCGGCCATCTGCTGGAGCTCTGCGGTCGCGCGGGATTCGAACCGCGCATCGGGTTCGAGACCGACAATGCCGTCGCGGTCGAAGGACTCGTGGCGCAGGGGTTGGGCGTGGCGACGTTGCCGCGGATGGCGGTCGAGTCCTTCCCGTTGCTGCCCGGCGTGCAGACCTCGCCGCTGCCGCCGGCCGAGGCGCGAGGACTCCACGTCGTCACGGCACGCGACGCCGAACGGGTGCCGTCGGTGAGCACCGTGCTCGAGGTGCTCGGGCGGGAACTCGCTGCGGTGCAATCCGTATCAGCCTGACCCGCGGCGTGATCGCCGGACCGCGCCGCGCGCTCGTCGTCGCGACGCGGGGGTGACGATTCGCTAGGCCCGCCCGCCGCCTAGACTGGAGGCGATGTCTGCCGCGATCCATCCCCGTACCACCACCGCTTCCGGAACCGACGTCCGCGTACGGTTCTGCCCGTCGCCGACCGGCCTTCCGCACGTCGGCATGGTGCGCACGGCGCTCTACAACTGGGCGTACGCGCGACACACCGGCGGCAAGCTCATCTTCCGCGTCGAAGACACCGACGCCGCTCGCGACAGCGAGGAGAGCTACCGTCAGCTCGTCGACGCGCTCACCTGGCTGAAGATCGACTGGGACGAGGGCGTCGAGAAGGGCGGCCCGCACGAGCCGTACCGCCAGTCGCAGCGCCGCGACATCTACGCGGGCGTCCTCGAGACCCTGATCGCCTCGGGTGCCGTCTACGAGTCGTACTCGACGGCTGAGGAGATCGATGCGCGCAACGAGGCCGCAGGGCGAGCGAAGCAGCTGGGCTACGACAACTTCGACCGTGACCTCACCGAAGACCAGAAGGCCGCTTTCCGCGCCGAGGGCCGCGAGCCCGCGTGGCGCCTGCGCGTGCCCGATGAGGACCTGACGTACGTCGACCTCATCCGCGGCGAGGTGACGTTCCCTGCCGGCTCCTTCCCCGACTTCGTCGTCGTGCGCGCCGGTGGCCAGGCGCTCTACACCTTCACCAATCCGGTGGACGACGCGCTCATGGGCATCACCCACGTGATCCGCGGCGAGGACCTCATGCCCTCGACGGCGCGTCAGCTCGCCCTCTACGGTGCGCTCATCGAGGCCGGTGTGACCGACTTCATGCCCCGATTCGGTCATATGCCGCTCGTCCTCGGCGAGACCGGCAACAAGAAGCTGTCCAAGCGCGATCCCCAGGCCGACCTGTTCCTCCATCGTGAGCGCGGCTTCATCCACGAGGGGCTGTTGAACTACCTCGCGCTCCTGGGCTGGTCGATCGCGGCGGATCGGGATGTGTTCTCTCTGGAGGAGTTCGTCGCCGCGTTCGACATCGTCGACGTGAACCCCAATCCCGCCCGTTTCGACCACAAGAAGGCCGAGTCGATCAACGGTGACCACATCCGAATGCTCGCCGCCGAGGACTTTGCCGCCCGGCTCGTTCCGTATCTGC
The DNA here is from genome assembly GCF_001897985.1 of Microbacterium sp. 69-7. Taxonomy (NCBI): domain Bacteria; kingdom Bacillati; phylum Actinomycetota; class Actinomycetes; order Micrococcales; family Microbacteriaceae; genus Microbacterium; species Microbacterium sp. 69-7. Next base: position 26,316 of record NZ_MKRU01000022.1, read on the forward strand.
ATGCCGCGGGTCTGATCGAGAATCCGCCCACCGCCGTGCAGCAGGCGACACTGGATGCCGCCGCGCCTCTCGTGCAGGAGCGCATGCAGCTGCTCGGTGAGGCGCCCGGGCTGCTGGGCTTCCTGTTCCGCGACGATGTCGTGTACGAAGACGATGCGCTGAAGGGTCTGCCCGCCAATGCGGGAGAGGTACTCGTGGCATCCGTGGGAGCACTCGAGCTGGTACCCGAGCACGGATTCACCGCTGCGGCGGTGCAGGATGCGCTGTCGGCGGCGTTGATCGACGGTCTGGGGCTGAAGCCGCGAGTCGCCTACGGCCCACTCCGGGTTGCCGTCAGCGGACGACGCGTGTCCCCGCCGCTGTTCGAGTCTATGGAGCTGCTCGGCAAGGCCGAGTCGATTCGTCGCCTCGGAGCGCTCGTTCAGCATCTGGGCTGAGCCGGGAGCCGCGGCGCATCAGGAGCCGCAGGAGTAGAGGCCCGAAATCGGGGCGTCCATGACTTCGGTGCAGTTCGCCACGACCCACGTGCGGATCTGACCGGCCGCGGTGCTCGCGTTGTCGGTGCCGCCGAGCCCGCCCGATGGGCCTCCGCCACCGCCAAAGCCCCCGTTGCCGGCGATCACGTACCGCAGCTTCCCGTCGGCGACGAGCGTCTGGAATGCCGCGAGCGTCGGTGCCGGATCACGCTCGTCGAAGCCGCCGATGGGCAGGAACGACCCGCCGTCCGAGGCCAGGATGAGCGAGGCTGCGCTCTGCGCCCCGAAGGTCGCGGCGAGGTACGCGGTGCCCTGTTGGTGCTCCGTCAGCCAGGCCACGGTAGCGGCGGCGCCTGTGCCCGCCTCGGCGGACGAAGCGGCGAAACCGCCGGAGTTGCGAGTGCCCGTGCCCTGCCCGCTGGAACGTTCGCGTGCTCCGTCGGTTGAGGCTCCGGTCTGTCCGCCGGACCGCGAGAACCCGTCCCCGTGGTGCCCCGCCCCGAGCGGCCCCGAGGTGCCGCTCCCGGATCCGGAGGCCCCCGAACCGGGTCCGCCGAGGACTGTTGCTCCCGGTGCGCCGCCGGGGGTACCGGGTCCGAACCCTCCGAACCCGCCGACACCGCCGATGCCGGACACACTGGCGACGCCGGCCGCGGTCGGGTTGGTCGAGTTGGGCGACCACATCGTCACGACGGCCCAGCTCGCCGGCGTCAGCAGCATGGCGATCGCAGTGACGACGGCAGTGAGCCGCCGCGGGTGCGCCCGACGGTGGTCCACCACAATGGCTGCCACCACGGCGACGGCGACGAGAACCTGTGCCACCGCGATCGGCAGGGAGAATGCGGCTCCGCGGTCGGAGGCGACACTCAGGCTGATGATCAGCGCTGTCGTGGCCGCGACAGCCGGGAGTGCGATCTGCGCCCACAGGATGCGGCGTCGCCGCGCCCAGGCGAACGCGGCGGCGGTCAGCAGCGCCATCGGGATGGCCATTGAGGCGGTGTAGAACTGGTGCATTCCGGCCACGAGCGAGAACATTCCGGCGAACGTGACGAACCACACGGCCCCGAACACCAGCAACGGCAGGCGGAAGCGAAGGACCGCGAGGATCACGATGGCGAGGATGGCGGTCGGGATCAACCACCCGATCTGATCGGCCAGTGAACCGTTCAGCAGCCGCACGGCCGAGGGGGTTCCCGAGAACGGTGGTGTGAATGACCGGTAGGCCGTGCTGTCGGCGGTCGTGGAGCCGAACCTGCCGAGTCCGTTGTAGCCGAACACCATCTCCCACGGATTGTTCGTCAACGTGCTGCCGATATAGGGGCGGTCGGATGCCGGAACGAGCGAGACCGCGATGATCCAGCCCAGCGACAGCACGAGGCTGAGCGCTGCGGACACGGCGACGTGCCAGACCCGGCGCCACCACGGCTGTCGGGTGCAGAGATAGGCGACGGCGAGTGCAGGCCAGACCGCCCACGCCTCGAGCATGTAGGTCTGGAAGCCGGCGGCGATGAACACGCCCGCCAGTAGCAGCCATCCGAAGCTGGCCCGGCGCAACGCGTGCGTCGCTGCCCACGCCGTCAAGGCGAGGGCGAGCACGAAGAACGTCTCTGGCTGGTTGGAGCGCGCGACCGCGACCAGGATGGGCGTCGTGGCAACGACCGCCCCGGCGACGAGGCCCGAGGTGATGCCCGCCCATCGCCGTGCGGTGATCGCGGTCACCACGGCCGCGACCGCCGCGGCCAGCGCGTTGGGAATGATGACCGCGGCGGGGGAGAAGCCGAAGATGCGTACGGTGAGGGCGGGGATCCAGAACGAACCGGGGATCTTGTCCAGGGTGATCGTTCCGGCCGGGTCGAACGAGCCGAAGAGGAAGTTCGGCCAGCTGCGGCTCATCGACAGCGCGATCGACGCGTAGTAGTCGGACATCGAACCCCCGACGCCCCAGGCTGTGAGGATCGCGGCCGCGACTGCCATGACGAGGAGGGACCAGTGCCACGGCGTGCCCATCCGCCGCCGGGTCGTCGCGGCGGTGTGGACGGGCGAGAAGGCGGCGGCGGCGGAGGCGGGGAGCGCGGTCACAACGGTCACCGTAGGACCGCTTCACCAGCGGCGTCGTTGTGCGGCCTATGAAAACGCCCGGATCGCGCCCGTCAGCGCGACGCCCACGTCGCCCAGATGACGTTCTGGCCGTCGATCTGTTGGGGACCGGCCCCCACCGCGTACCGTGCCGAGCTGGCGTCCTCACCGTCGAGCCACCAGATGTAGGCGCCGTAGCCGGAACTCTGCTGGTACCCCGCGGCCGTCAGCGTGGCGCCGATCTGCGCGATGGCGGCGTCCGCGTCGCCGACGAAGATCGCTCCCTTGCGCTTCGTTCCGCCGTAGTCGTCCTCGACGTAACAGGCCGGCGAGGCCCCGGGTTTTCCCGCTTCCGGAAAGACGAACCGGGTGGGGTCGGCGGGAGTGGGATTCAGGTACCCGTTGGCGTCCATGAACGAGATCATCGCGTCGGTGCAGCCGAACAGCTGACCGCCGCCGACGGCCGCCGGCGTGCCGGCCTCGGCGGTGGGACCGGCGTCGTTCTCGGTGGCGGACGGCGTCGATGCGGGCGAGGCCGCGCAGCCGGCGAGCACGAGGACGGCGATGGCCGTCGCGGGCAGGAGCAAGGGGGATTTCACACGGCTCAGTGTCCGGCCTGTCCGGCGGCGGGGCAATGCGTGGTCCGGCTGGTTTGGACTCGGTCCGCGCGTGGGCTAAGCTAGACCCTCGGTACGACTTCGGTCGTCACCCCCTGGGGTATGGTGTAATTGGCAACACGGCTGATTCTGGTTCAGTTGTTCTTGGTTCGAGTCCAGGTACCCCAGCAAGACAGATAGCCCCGGAGATCCGCGTCACAGCGGTAACCGGGGCTCTTGCTTTTTCGGTCGGAGCGCGCACGGCGTCCGTGTTGTCGTGCGATAACACCCGTGCCCGAGAGGAAACCGGCATGGCGACCGGCCGACGTCCGCCCGCGCGCAACGAGGAGCTCCTCGACGCGTCGGTGCGGGCATTCGCGCCGCGCGGCTACTTCGGTACGTCGACCGCTGAGGTCGCCAAGGCGATGGGTGTCTCGCAGCCGTACGTCATCCGCACCTTCGGATCCAAACGAGAGCTCTTCCTGCGCACGCACGCGCACGCCGCGGGGGCCATCCTCACGGCGTTCCGATCCGCATCGCGTGGCCGCGTCGCCGGCGACGGATTCGACGCCGAGCGCGTCGGCGCCGCCTATCGAGATCTCGCGCGCGCCCGCCCTGGTGGGGGCTCATGCCTTCTCTGCGGCGACGGCGGAGCCCACCATCGGCGAGGAGTCCCGCCGGATGTTCCAGGAGGTCTATCGCGCGCTGCGCGAGCTGGGGGCCTCCGACATGGAGATGTGGGCGTTCATGGCGCGCGGCATGCTCATCAACACCCTCCTGCTCATGCAGGCCCCCCCGTTTCGCGTCCGACTACGATTTCGCCCCCCTCATCGATCTGGTCTTCAGCTCGGCATCCGCTCCCGTCCCCTCCGATGCCCCAGCGCATCCGACACGACTAGGAAACGTCACGTGAGTGATCTCGTCCCCTTCACCGACAACTTCAACGATCTGTCGAACGCCGACGGCTATCAGTTCGAGTTCCGTTGCGAGCGCTGCGGAAATGGCTACCGCTCGGCCTTCCGTCGCGACCCGCGTGCGGCCGGCCAGAAGCTGGCCCGGGGACTGGGCAACCTCTTCGGTGGATCGCTGTACGAGATCAGCTCCGTGGCCGATCGCCTCCTGGACCGCGGCACGATCTCGCCCGCGAAGGACGAGGCGCTGCGCGCCGCGACGGCAGAGATCGCCCCGAGGTTTCATCAGTGCCGGGCGTGCAGCGACTGGGGGTGCGGTGACGTGTGCTGGAACGACGCCGTCGGACAGTGTGTACGGTGCTCCCCGATCGCAACGGAGGAACTGGCCCAGCTGCAGGCGGAGGCGCGCCGCCGGCAGATGCAGGAACGGCTCGAGACGGTCGACCTCCTCGGCGGAATGGATCTGAAGACGCAGGCGCAGCCGCGCTGCGCAGCGTGCGGTGCGCAGTCCCACGGAGGCAAGTTCTGCGGCGAGTGCGGGTCACCGCTCGCCATCGCCGCGGCGTGCCGCGGCTGCGCTACCGACAACCCCACCGGTGCCAAGTTCTGCGCGGAATGCGGCACGACTCTGGCGGGCTGACCCCTCGCGCACGGCAGGAACGCTTTCTATGCTCTCGGCATGACTGAACCCACGCAGAGCCAGCTCGAAGCCTCCGACGAGGTCGACAAGCGCACGATCGGCGGCGAGATCCGGTACTACCTCAAAGACATCAAGGCGCATTGGCCGGCCGTCGTCGAGCAACATCCGGATGCCGCGGGCCACCAGGCCTGGTGGACGCCGACGGCACGTTCCACGCGACGCACGAGCAGCTGCGCCGCGACGCGATGATCGGCGGGATCGTCTGAATCGCCCTCGTCGCCGCAGCGTGCGCCGATAGGCTCGAGGTATGGCTCCCGCACGCTCAGCCGTCCCGCATCGTGCACTCGGCCGCACCGGCCGTGAGGTCTCGGTGATCGGTGTGGGTACGTGGCAGTTGGGCGCAGACTGGGGGGATGTCTCGGAGGAGGACGCGGCCGCTGTGCTCGCGGCATCCGTCGACGCCGGCGTCACCCTCTTCGACACCGCTGACGTCTACGGAGACGGACGTTCAGAGCAGATCATCGGCCGCTTCCTCGCCGCGCGGCCCGGGCACGGCGTCGTCGTCGCGACGAAGGTGGGACGCCGCGACGAACAGCGTGCCGAGAACTACACGGCGGAGAACTTCAGGACGTGGATCGACCGCTCTCGCCGCAACCTCGGCGTCGACACCCTCGACCTCGTTCAGCTGCATTGCCCGCCGACCGCCGTGCTCGAGGACCATCGCACCTTCGATGCTCTCGACCGCCTCGTCGACGCGGGCGCGATCGCTGCGTACGGGGCCTCGGTCGAGACGGTCGACCAGGGGCTGTCCGTCCTGCGCCGCCCCGGATTGACGAACGTGCAGATCATCATCAATCCGTTCCGGCTGAAGCCACTGGATGAGTTCTTGCCCGCCGCGGCCGGCGCGGGCGTGGCCGTCTTCGCCCGCGTGCCGCTGGCGAGCGGGCTGCTGTCGGGCCGCTACACCACTGCCACGACCTTCTCCGCCGCCGATCACCGTTCGTACAATCGCGAGGGTCAGGCGTTCGATCGGGGAGAGACGTTCTCGGGCGTCGACTTCGAGGCCGGGGTGGCAGCAGCAGCGGAGCTCGCAGGCGCGCTGCCCGAGGGCGTGAGCCTGCCCGCTGCCTCGCTCGCGTGGATCGTGGCGCAGCCCGGCGTCACGGCCGTGATCCCCGGCGCGCGGACGCCGTCACAGGCCGCAGCGAACGCCGCCGCAGCCTCGTCTTTGGACGCACCCGAGACGTACGCCGCGTTCGACGCGGCGGTGCACGATGTCTACGACCGTCGTCTGCGCCACGCCATCCACGCCCAGTGGTGAAATCCGCTCATAGGCTTCGCTCAGCCGTCGCCGAGCCGATGCCGAAGCTCCGCGCCTAGCGTCGGCCCGTGCCGATGACACCCGCCCTCTCGCGGTGGTGGCGAGAGCCCTGGTGGGCGCGCGTCACGCTTGCCGCGATTCTCTTGGCTTTCGCCGTGCTCACGACATGGAACCTGGCGCGCGGGGGTGACTTCTCGTTCTACGAGGCGTCAGTGCGGTCGATGTCGCAGTCGTGGCAGGCGCTGCTGTTCGGCGCGTTCGACCCGGCTGCCACCGTCACTCTCGACAAGCTGAGCGGTTTCGCCGTGCCGCAGGCGCTGAGCGTGCGACTGTTCGGGATGTCGACGTCGGCGCTGGCGCTTCCGCAAGTGATCGAGGGGCTCGTCACGATCTTCGTCTGCGCGGTGATCGGTCTGCGCTGGCGCGGTCGCGTCGTCGGGTTGATCGCTGCGGGAGCCGCGGCATCCAC
>NZ_MKRU01000023.1:0-17992 GCF_001897985.1 Microbacterium sp. 69-7
TTTCGGATCCGCCACTTGTCCGCCACTTCATCTAAGAATCCGCCATCTTCGCCGAGAACCTACAGTTTTCAAATTTGCAAGTCGTTTGAAAACCGTCGTGGAATTCGCAACTCTCACCGAGAACCTTCAAGAGTGCGGAGGTGAGCCTCGATGTCGTCGCGACGGGCGCGGGCAGCCGGCTGCGCGCTCGCGTGCGCTCGCGGGGGCGCACGGCGCCGGATGCCGAGCTGCGACCGGCCTCCCACGCGCGCGACCTCGGCGCACGCCTGCGCACAGATGGTCGCGACACGCTGCTCGAGGCGCTGTTCGCCCTGCCGCCGACCACTCCTGTCGTGTCAGCCGAACATCCCGAAAAGCAGGCCACACCCCCGTCATAACGTCGTCATCGCACCCCCGGACACCCGGCCCGGGAGCAGCGATGAAACGGAATCGACGTGAACGACCTGCACAACCTTCTTCCCCTCGCGGTGGGCATGCTCCTGTCCCCGCTGCCCATCGTGGCCATCGTCGCGATCGTGCTCGCACCCCGCGGCCGCGCCTGCGCCCCCGTCTACACCGCGGTCTACACGCTGGTCGCCTTCGCCGCCACGGGCCTGGGCGCGCTGGGCGCGGCCCGCGCGTCGGCGTCGAGCGGCCCCGCGGCGCAGACGGTCTCGCTGATCCTGGCGATCGTCCTCGGCCTCGGCTTCACGGTGTTCGCCATCGTGAGCTGGATGTCGCGTCCGAAGGACGGCAAGCCCGCGACCGCGCCGACGTGGCTCGCGGCCATCGACAGCGTCACCCCCCTCTCGGCAGCCGGTCTGGGCCTCGTCATGGCGGTGACCAACTCGAAGAACATCCCCCTCGAACTCAAGGCGGGCGCCCTCATCGGCGAGGCACACCTCGCCCCCCTCGCCGCCGTCGGCCTGTGCCTGGCCGTCGCAATGATCGGCTCTCTGCTGCTCGTGATTCCGGCTCTGGTCCAGCTGACCGGCACGGCCCGCGTGCTCTCCGCCCTGCAGGCGCTGAAGTCGCAGCTCATCACGCACAACGCCGCCATGATGACGGTACTGTTCGCGATCCTCGCGGCGAACGAGCTCGCACAGGTCATCCACCGTCTGGCCGCCTGAGCACCACCCCTCCCACTTCTCACACCTCCCGACTCGAAAGGAACTCCCATGTCGAACACCACCGAGACCGTCGACGTGCCCGTCCCGTGCATCGTCACGACCCCGGCCGGCACCTTCCGCGGCGCCGTCCGCGACGCGGTGCACTCGTGGCGCGGCATCCGCTACGCCGAAGCCCCCGTCGGCGAGCGCCGCTGGCGCGACCCGGTTCCGGCGACCCTCGCGAGCGGTGAGGTCGACGCCACCGCGTTCGGTGCGGCCTGCCCCCAGGTGCGCACGCCCGCGATCGCCTTGGGCGATGACGCCGTCCTCGACGAGGACTGCCTGATGCTCAACGTGTGGGCACCCGACGCCGACGCCCCGGCGGGTGCGCGACCGGTCATGGTGTGGCTGCACGGCGGCGCCTACACGTTCGGCGCGTCCAGTCAGCGCACCTACGACGCGACCTCCCTGGTCTCGCGTGGCGACGTGGTCGTCGTGACCCTCAACTACCGTCTGGCCGCGTTCGGCTTCCTGGACCTGTCCGGCCTTCTGCCCGACGGCGGCTTCGACCGCAACCTGGCGCTCAAGGACGTGCTGGTGGCACTGCGGTGGGTGCAGGAGAACATCGCCGCGTTCGGCGGCGATCCCCACCGCGTGACCGTGTTCGGCGAGTCCGCCGGCGGCGGCCTGGTGACGACGCTGCTGGCCACTCCCTCGGCCGCGGGTCTGTTCCACCGGGCGATCGCGCAGTCCTCCCCCGCGTCCAGCATCTACGGCATCGACCGGGCGCGAGATGTCGCCGAGCGCTTCGTGCGAGAGCTCGGAATCGACCAGACGGATGCCGTCTCCACCGCCGCGGCGCTGCGCGCGGCCTCCGCCGACGAGCTCGTGACCGCGGGGATGGCCGTGTACGCCCAGGTGCCCGACGAGGCGCCCGGCACGCTCGCGTTCGCGCCGATCATCGACGGCGACCTGCTGCCGGAGGCACCGGCGACCGTGCTGCACGAGGGCCGCGGACTGCCCGTCCCGCTGATGATCGGCACCAACAAGGACGAGGCGTCGCTGTTCAAGTTCATGAAGTCGCCCCTCATGCCGATCACCGAGGAGCGCATCATGACGATGTTCTCCGACATGGCCACCGACAACCCGACCGTCGAGCTGCCGTCGGTCGCCCAGGTGCAGACGGCGTACGAGAACGTGCGCAAGAACGCCGTGGGCCTGGGCGTCGCCCGCGACATCGGCTTCCGCATGCCCACCGTGTGGATCGCCGAGGGTCACGCCGCCACGGCCCCCGTCTGGCTGTACCGCTTCGATCACGCGGCGCCCTTCCTGCGACTGATCGGCCTCGGCGCCACCCACGGCAGCGAGCTGGCGTACCTCTGGGGCGTCTTCGCGAGCGGCCCCAAGGACCTCACGTTCCGACTCGGCGGCAAGCGTGCCGGCGAGGCGATCTCTGCCCGTATGCAGGAGCGATGGGCCGCCTTCGCTCATGGGCGCACGCCTGACGCAGACGGTGTCACCGGAGCCCCGCACTGGCCCGCCTACGATCCTGCCGACTCCCGTGCGACGTTGGTGATCGAGCGCCACGACAGCGTCGTCGACGATCTGGACGCCGCCCTGCGCGCCGCATGGGGCGACCAGGTCCTCGACTTCCACTGACCACGCGCCGCCGCCGCGCACCTTCGAAGGAGCCCGCTCATGTCCGACACCTGCACCGCCGCGACTCCCCTGAGCCGCGACCACCTCGCGCCCGCCATCGCCGCGGCCGGCGTCACCATCGCACCCGCCCACCATGGCGCGCCGAGCCGCTCGGACGAACCCGGGACGACGACAGCGACAGCCGACCTCCTGATCGTCGGCCGCATCGCGACCGGTGATCCCGCCGCTCCGCGCGCGGAGGCGATGGCGGTGCGCGGCGGCCGCATCCTCGCCGTGGGTTCGGCGGCGGACCTGGACGGCCTCACCGGCCCCGCGACGAAGATCCTGTCTCCCGACGGGGTGGTCATCCCGGGCCTCATCGAACCGCATGCGCACATCTGGGTGTCGCTGCTGACGCTCGAGTGGACCGACGTCTCGCACGCCGCCTGCCCGCGCTTCGACGACGTCGTCTCGGTTTTGACGGCCGCCGCGCAGGCGACGCCGGCGGGTCAGTACGTGCTCGCGAAGCTGTTCGATCCGAGCCTGTACCCCGGTGAGCCGGCCCTCACCCGTGACATCCTCGACCGGGTCGCGCTCGACCGCCCGATCGTCGTGCTCAACGCGTCGATGCACTTCGCCTACGCCAACAGCGCGGCCTTGGATGCCGCCGGCATCACCGATGCCACACCGCAGCCGAGCGGGGGCACGCTGGAAAAGCGCGACGGGCGGCTCACCGGCGTGGTCGGGGAGTCTCCCGCGGTGACGATGCTGCTCGCGAACCTGCCGCGCCCCACGGCGGCGGACGTGGGTCACGGCATCCGTCAGGTGCTGAACGAGTTCGCCGCGGCAGGCGTGACCTCGATGCGTGAAGCGATGACCGGCACGCTGGCCGGGGTGAGCGAAGTCGCCCTGCTGCACCAGCTCAACGGCGCCGAACGGCTGCCGGTGCGGGTGTCGACGGCGCAGTTCTCCTCCCTGGCGGGGTGCGCGACACCGGCCGAGGTCGCCCAGGCGTGGAAGGCGGCCGGGGTGACCCCGTTCAGCGGAGATGGAATGGTCCGTGCCGACGCGTGGAAGATCGTGGCGGACGGTTCGAACCAGGGCCGATCCGGCTATTTCCTGCAGCCGTATCTGGGCGAGACCTCGGGAGGCCACGCGAACTGGACGCCGGAGAGCCTGCGCGAGGTGATGCGCGCCGGTCTCGATGACGGCTGGCAGCTGATGATCCATACGAACGGCGACGCCGCCGTCGAGTTCGCCCTCCAGGCGGCGGAAGAGCTGCTGCCGCGCTGCGGTCAGAACGATCTGCGTCACCGCTTCGAGCACGCCTCGGTGACCACCGACGACCAGCTCGTACGGATGGCGGCGGCCGGAGTGTCACCGAGCTTCCTGATGGACCACGTCTACTACTGGGGCGCGGCCTTCCGCGACACGATCCTCGGCCCCGAACGCGCCGCGCGACTCGATCGCCTCGCCTCGGCGTACCGCGCGGGACTGCGACCCAGCCTGCACTCCGACTACAACGTGACGACGGTGCGACCCCTGCGCAGCGCCCGCACGGCGGTGCTGCGCCGTCTCGAGGCCGACGCCACGGTGCTCGCGCCGGAGGAGCGCGTCAGCCCGGCGCAGGCCCTGTCGGCGATCACCGCCGATGCCGCCTGGCAGATCCACGCCGACGATCGCGGCACGCTCTCTGCCGGCCGGCGGGCGGACTTCGCCGTCGTGGACAGCGATCCGTGGACGAGTGATCCCGAGAGCTGGGATCGCATCGCCGTGCACGCGACCTACATCGACGGCGTTCCCGCCTTCTCCGCCTGAGCTCCCTCTCCGCTCGCCTCCCCACCCGAAAGCACCCTCATGACCACCACATCACCGACGTTCGTCGTGCGCTCGGCGCACACCCTCGCCATCCCGCTGCTCGGCGTGCTCGCCGCGGTTCAGGGCTCCGCCCCGAATATCGCGGCGACCGCACTCGTGGGCGCCAGCCGCGGCCTGGACATGGTCGGCGGCGATCAGGCGCTCGCGGCATCCATGCAGACCCTCGCGATCGCCGCCTCGGTCATCACAACCGGATTGCTCGCCGACCGGATCGGTCGCCGCCGCATGCTCATCGCCGCCCTCGTGACAGGTCTCGTCGGCCAGCTGATCGTGGCCGCCGCACCGATGCCGCTCGTCTACATCCTCGGCCAGGCGGTGACAGGCGTCGGCCTGGGCGCCGTGTACGCCGCCGCGTTCGCGTACATCCAGGTTCTGGCCGCGCCGGGCCGGCTACCCGCCGCCGTCGCGACCTTCGCCGCGTGCTCGGGAGCCGCCGGCGTGCTGTTCACCTTCTCGGGGGGTTTGCTCGCCGGCGTCGACTGGCGCCTCGCGTTCGTGCTCGTTCCCGTGCTGTCGGCGCTGTGCATCCCCGCCGTCCTCGTGCTCCTGCCGACCGTCGCACCCACCGTCGCCGAGAAGCGCGATGTGGGCGGGCAGGTCGCCCTCATCGCCGGGATGGTCGTTTTCCTGTTCGGCGTGTCGCAGCTCGCCTCGTCGCTGACCAACCCGCTGACCTGGGCAGCCATGGCGCTGGGCGTGGTGCTTCTCGCCGCGTTCGTCTGGTCGCAGACACGCGTTGCGAACCCGTTCTTCCCGGTCGCGCTCTTTCGACGGCCCCTTTTCCTCGCGGCGCTCTGCGCGGGTTTCGTCTTCAATGCCGGCGGCGCGGTCGCCTTCTTGCAGCTGTCGAACCTGTGGCAGTACGTTCTCGCGCTGACGCCCAGCAGCGTCGCGGTGTGGCAGCTGCCGGTGTCGGTCACCTCGATCGTGGGCGCGATCGTGCTGGGGCGCCTGATGACGCGTGGCATGAGTCCGCAGACGTCACTGCTGGTGGGCGGCGTCCTGTCCGCGGCGGGCTTCGGGGCGGCTTTCCTCGCCCGGGAGGCCCCCACCCCGCTGGCGTTCGTCCCCGCCGGCATCCTCATCGCCTTCGGCATCACCGCCGCAGCCCTCCCCTACGGCACGCTCGTGCTCAGTGAGGCCCCCGCCGAGTTCTACGGGGCGGTGACCAGCTCGCGCACGACCTTCGGGCAGCTCTTCTCCTCGTTGGGCACGGCGGTGTCGACCGTCGTGATCACCCAGCTCACGATCTCGGGGATCACCGCCCGCCTGTCGGCGGCGGGGCTGTCGGATGCCGCGGTGCACACCGCTCTGGTCGGCGTCGGCACCTACGCGAAGGACGGCACACGCCCCGACGCGCAGGTGTTCGATGCCGCCGTGGCCGCCTACCGCGCCGGGTTCGGTGCACTGATGATCGGCATGGCGGTCATCGCGTTGGCGGCCAGCGTCGCCGGGTCGGCCCTGATCGCTCGTGCCTCGCGGGCGGTGCCGGCGTCCGCATGACCGCGGTGGGCCGTCACGACTCGCGGTGCGGCGGGTGCGGTGGGTACAGCCGTCGCAGAACGAGTCGCTGGCCGAGGGTCCAGGTGACGGTCGTCAGCAGGTAAACGGCCGCCGCAAGCGGGACGAACAGCGCGACGACGGCGGTGAGGAACGGCGCCGTCTCGACCAGCAGCCGCTGCCCGGGCGGCAGCGTCGTCGCCACCGCCGGTCGCAGCAGTCGTCGCGTGAGCTCGCCGATGAGAGCGATGAGCACGACGATGACGCCGAACACCAGCGCGGCCGCCCCGTCGAAGCCGCTCGTCGCCACCGCGACGGCGGTCTGCCCCAGCGGCACACCGAGGAGGTGCTCGCCGAGCAGCGGGTTCGTGTGTCCCACGATCGATCCGTGCAGGAACACGGCATACACGAGCCCAACGACCGGCGCCTGAATCAGCGGCGGAAGACACCCGGCGGCGGGCGAGACGCCTTCGACGCGGTAAAGAGCGAGGGTCTCGCGCTGCAGCCGCTCGGGATGTGCGCGCCACCGCTTCTGCAGTGCGCGCAGCCGCGGCGCCAGGCGCGAACGCGCCTGATCGGCTTTCGCCTGTGCGACCCCGGCTGGCACGAGCGCCATCCGCACGAGGAGGGTGACGAGCACGACTGCCGCTGCGGCGGCCCCCGGCCCGGCGACGGGAGTGAGAACGGCGATGAGGGCCATGAGCCCGCGCGCCGAGAGGTCGAGCAGAGCCGCCAGGGGCGGCAGGGTGAAGATGTCCACGAGATGTCCATTCCGACGAGGCGATCAGGGTGAGCTGGTCGGCCGCGAAGGGATGCCGAGGGCGGCGTCCGGACGGGGGTGACTACGCGGCCGGAAGGGCCGCGCTCGGACCTCTGCGGAGGATGTGACCGGGAGCGTCGGGGTCGCTCTGCGCGACGGGCGCGCTCAGCACGTCGCTGCGCGCCGGACGGATGCGGTCGTGTGCAGAGCGATCGGGTCGGGTGGCGGCGCCCGCGGCCATCACGACGAGGACGGCCGCGGCGAGCGCGATGCCCGCGGCGACGACGGCGAGCGAGGTGATCGGTGAGACTCCCGCGGGCAGGATGCCGACGGCCACACCGATCGTGCGCAGCAGGAGGAGGAACGCGTCGATCATCGGCGGTCCTCCCTCTCAGCCACGGTGAGAATCCAGGCTAGCGGAGGAGCGTCATCGCTTCGACGGTGCGAGCGAGCCGGCGTCGCCGATGCCGGTGCGCCCGCCGAGCCCGCGGACGAGCACGCCGACCGATTCGGCGAGCGCGCGCGAGCTCAGCCGCCCCACGCCGGTCGCATTGACGAACGCGTGGATGTGACCGTCCACGACCTGCAGCGTCGTGGGCACCCCGGCATCCTTCAGTCTTTCGGCGTAGGCGATGCCCTCGTCGCGCAGCACGTCGAAGCCCGAGACGGCCACGTGCGCGGGCGGCAGCTTCGTGAGCGCGGACGCCTCGGCACGCAGCGGTGAGGCGAACGGGTCGAGCGCGTGCGCGGGCGTCGGCAGGTAGTGTCCGCGGTACCAGTCCATCTGCTTCTCGGTGAGGAAGTAGCCTTCGGAGAACAGCCGGTAGGAGCGGTGCTTGCCGGACAGATCGGTGACCGGGAAGAACAGCAGCTGGAAGTCGGGCGCGCCCGCCGCATCTCCCACGGTGGCAAGGCTCACCACTGCGCTCAGGTTTCCGCCGGCGCTGTCGCCCGCGACCGCGATCCGGCGCCCGGGCCGGTGCTCACGCACCCAGCGATAGCCGTCGATGGCGTCCTCGACGCCGGCGGGGAACGGATGCTCGGGCGCGAGGCGGTAGTCGACCGAGATGACTTCGAGGCCGCTGGTGGCCGCGATGAACCGGCAGACCGAGTCGGCCGAGTCGAGGCTGCCGACGACCCAGCCGCCGCCGTGGAAGTACACGACGGTGCCTTCGGCCTCGCGCACGTGCTGATAGCGGCGCGCCCGGACGGATCCCGCGCGCGTCGGGATCTCGATGTCTTCGACGTTCGCGACGGGCAGCGAGCCGCCGAAGATGCGGGCTTCGGCGTCGATCTGGGCTCGCGCGCGATCCAGCGGCAGGTCGGAGAAGTCGGATCCTGGGAGGGCGTTGAGCAGTCGCAGCGCCATCTGCACCTCGGTGTACAGGCGCTGGCCGTCCACGACGACCGGCCGACCGGCGATGACCCGCTGGATCGGTTCGGGCAGCGCGCCGAGCGTGCGGATGACGGCGCGCACCAGGCGTTCGGAGGCGGCGGGAGTGTCGGGCATGGCGGCTCCTCGGGGTCGGCGGCGTCGACGATTCGCGGGCGACCGGCAACCGGTCGGGACAGGATGCGCTCGACGATAGCGATCGTCGGGGATTTGTCACGGTCCACCCCCGCCAGCGAGCGGACATCATCGGCCAAATAGAATGGCCACCATGTCCGAGCGCCTCGCCGTAACGCCCTCCTCGGCCGTCATCACCCCGAACATCATCCGCTACCTGCTGCAGGTGGCCGACGAGCACGGTGTCTCTCTCGAACGCGCTCTGCGGGCGGCGTCGCTGACACGGAGCGCGATCGAATCCCCCGCTCTGCGCGTCTCGTACCGGCAGGGTCACGTGATCATCGAGCAGGCGCTCCTGCTGCTCCCCGTGCCGGCGCTCGGGATCGAGGTGGGGCGGCGTCAGCCGATCACCGCCTCGGGACTGTTGGGCCTCGCCATGATGTCGAGCGCGACTCTGCGCGATGCGGTGCGGGTCGGTCTGCGGTTTCAGAATCTCGCCGGCTCGATGGTGCGCTGGAGCTCGGCGGAAGAGGCCGGTGGCCTGGTGGTGACCGCCGCACTGCAGGAGCCCGCGTCGCCGGTGGGCACGTTCCTCATCGAGGAGGGGTTCGCGAACATCACGCGCATGGCCCGTGATGTCGCCGGTCTGGCGGGGCCGCAGCTGGTCGAGCTGGCCCACGCGGCGGGATCCGACCCCGCGGTGTACCGCGACTACTTCGGCAACGCCGTGCGGTTCGCCGCGGCGCGCAATGCCTGGCACGTACCCCTCGCATCGGCGCATGCCGCGCTTGCGAGCGCCGACGCCTGGACCCACCGCGAGACGGTCGCACTGCTGGAGACGCAGACCGACAGCATCATCGAGCGCCAGGAACTCGTCGCCGTGCTCGCGACGCAGATCGAAGACGCCCTGCCCGACGTGCTCCCGCTCGCGGCGCACGCACGTGCACTCGCGACGAGCGAGCGGACACTCCGGCGACGACTGATCGAGGTGGGGGCGAGCTACTCCGGCGTGCTCGACGATGTGCGCAAGCGTCTCGCCGCCGAGCTGTTCGCCTCCCCCGTGCTGACGACAGCCGAGATCGCGTTCCGCCTCGGCTACGGCGACGACCGCTCGCTGCGGCGCAGCACGCTGCGGTGGTTCGGCTCCTCTCCCGCGGCACTGCACGCCGAGGCGCGCCGCCCGCTGATCGCCCGTTGACCGCCCGTTGACCGGCTCGCGAACCGACCGGGCGGAACGGGAGGGATGGATCAGGTCAACATCGATGGCCGTTCGTGTCCGTTTCCTGGATGCCGTGCGTCCGCCCTGCGCCGTGCGGCGCGCCGTACCGTGAGGTCCTCACCCGCACAAAGGAGCGCTGATGAACACGTCGCCCACTGCCGTCCGACCTGTCGACACCACGGTCTGCGTCATCGGCGCCGGCCCCGCCGGACTCGCCGTCGCTCGCGCACTCAGCGAGAAGGGCATCGACTACACGCACCTCGAACGCCACACGCAGGCCGGAGGCCTGTGGGACATCGAGAACCCGGGCACCCCGATGTACGAGTCGGCGCACTTCATCTCGAGCCGCACCGTGTCGGGCTTCTCCGGCTTCCCCATGCCCGACGACTACCCCGACTACCCCGGTCACGCGCAGATCCTCGCCTACCTGCGATCGTTCGCCGACGCCTACGGGCTCACTCCCCGCATCCGCTTCGGCTCGACCGTCACCGCGATCGACGCGGCCCCCTCCTCGGCGGCGGGAACCCCGCGCTGGCGCGTCACCCTCGCCGACGGCACCACGACCGAGCACGAGCGCGTCATCGTCTGCACCGGCAGCCAGTGGCATCCGTTCATTCCGGAGATCCCGGGCTCGTACACCGGTGAGGTGCGCCACAGCCTCGACTACCGTTCACCGTCGGAGTTCGCCGGCAAGCGCGTGCTGATCGTCGGCGGGGGCAACTCGGCCTGCGACATCGCGTGCGACGCGGCGCGCTCGGCGCAGCGCGCCGCGATCAGTATGCGCCGCGGGTACTGGTTCATCCCGAAGCACGTGTTCGGGATGCCCTCCGACATCGTCGGCGGCAAGGGGTCGTTCCTGCCCAAGCCGGTGGAGCGGGCGATTCTGCAGCCGGTGCTCAAGCTGCTGACGGGAGATCCCACCCGGCTCGGTCTGCAGAAGCCCGACCACAAGCTGTTCGAGACGCACCCGGTGCTCAACTCGCAGCTGTTCCATTACCTGCAGCACGGCGACATCGTCGCGCGTCCCGGCATCCGCCGTGCCGACGAGCTCTCGGTGGAGTTCACCGACGGCACGCGGGAGGAGTTCGACGTCATCCTCATGGCGACCGGGTACCGGCACCGCGTGCCGGTGGCCCAGCGCTACTTCGGTGACGAACAGCACCCCGATCTGTACCTCAACTGCGTCTCCCGAGACCACGCCGGGCTGTATGGCGTCGGCTTCATCGAGACGAACAGCGGTGCGTACGGACTGTTCGACCAGCAGGCGCACCTGCTGGCGTCGTTCATCGCGGGTAGCCGCACGGGCGAAGCCGCAGCGGCCGAGTTCGAGCGTCTGCGCATCGCCGACACCCCTGATCTGTCCGGCGGTCTGCACTTCGACTCCTCTCCGCGCCATCGCGGCTACGTCGACGCCGACGCGTACGTCAAGTACGTGAAGAAGCTGGCCCGCCGCCTCGGCTGGGCCCTCGAAGGCGAGGCTCCGGATGCCGCGCGCCGCCGGAGCACGCGAGCAGCGGAGGTCGCGGCGTGAGCTACGACTACCGCGACAAGGTCATCGTCGTCACGGGCGGCGCCGGGGGCATCGCCGGTGCCTTCGCCGGCGAGGCTGCGCACCGCGGCGCGGCGCTCGCCCTCGTCGACATCCGCGCCGAAGCCGCCGAACGCGCCGCCGCCGCACTGCCCGGTCGGGGCCATCGGGGCTTCGCCGGCGATCTCACCGACGACGACCAGGTGGAGCGTGTGCTCGGCGAGATCGAAGAGGCCTACGGCCGCATCGATGTACTCATCAACAACGTCGGCATGACGAGCGCGGAACGCTTCGACGCCCGCTCGGTGGCGAGCATCCGGCTCGAGACCGAGGTGAACCTCCTGTCGCCGCTGGTGCTCACCCGCCTGGCCCTGCCGTTGCTGCACCGCTCGCTCGACCCCCGCGTGATCACGACCGTCTCGCTCGGGGGCATCTTCCCCCTGGGTGAGACCCCGATCTACACGGCGTCGAAGTTCGGGCTGCGCGGAGCGATGCTCTCGATCGGGCTCGACCTGCGCCAGAAGGGGATCATCGCCGGCTCCGTGCTGCCGTCGGCGACCGACACCCGCATGCTGCGGCAGGAGGCGATCGACGGCGGCAACTCGCTGCAGTTCCAAGATCCGCCCCAGCCGCCCCGGGCGGTCGCCCGCGCGATGATGCGCATGCTCGACCGGCCGCGGCTGGAGATCTACCCGAAGCCGTCGGAGTCGGTGCTGATCCGCCTCGCCATGCTCGTCCCCAACGCCCTGCCGCAGCTGATGCGCGGCTTCCGCCGTCGCGGCGAGCGCGGCATGGCCCGCTACCTCGCCCAACTGGAGCGCGACGGGCACGTCGTACGCGACGGCGACGACCTCGTTCTGAAGGAGACCGCATGACCGCCGCCACCCTCACCCTCCGCTCGCCCGCCGACGGGACCGCGCTCGGCGAGACGCCGATCACGTCGGCCGCCGAGGTGCACGCCGCGGCCCGTCGCGCCGACGAGATCTTCCGCTCACGGGTGTGGGCGGGGCGAACGCCCCGGGAGCGCGCCGCGGTGCTGTCGCGCCTGGCCGACCTGATGGCGCGCGACGCGGAGACGCTCGCCCGCTTGGACTGCGAGGATGCCGGCAAACCGATCACCGAGTGCCGCGAGAACGACGTGCCGTCGGCGATCGAATCCATCCGCTGGTTCGCCGAAGCCGTCGACAAGCAGTACGGCACGACGACGGCATCCGGACCCGACGTGCTCGCCTTCACCGAACGCGAGCCGTTCGGCGTGGTCGCGGCGATCCTCCCCTGGAACTACCCCCTCGCGATGGCCGCGTGGAAGGTGGGCCCGGCGCTCGCGGCCGGCAACAGCCTCATCCTCAAGCCCGCCGACGCGACGCCGCGGTCGGTGCAGCATCTCGCCGCCCTCGCGGCCGAGGCGGGACTTCCCGACGGGGTCCTGCAGGTGCTGCCCGGCGACGGGCCGACGACGGGCGCGGCGCTGGCCGATGACCCGATCATCGGCGCCCTGTCGTTCACGGGCTCCACGGCGACCGGACGGTCGATTCTCGCCGCCGCCGCGGCGAGCAACCTGAAGCGGGTGAGCCTGGAGATGGGCGGCAAGAGTCCGCAGATCCTGATGGATGACGCCGTGTCCTTCGGCGACGAGCTGATCGAAGGGATGGTCGAGTCGGCGTTCCTCACCTCCGGACAGAACTGCACGGCGGGCTCGCGCATCCTCGTCCACCGCTCGATCCACGACGAGGTGGTGGCGCGATTCGCCGCCGCAGCTGACGCCCTGCGCGTCGGTCACCCCGCCGACCCCGCGACGCAGCTCGGCCCCGTGCTCACCGCGGCCGCGGCCAGGCGGATGACGGATGCCGTGGCGCAGGCGCTCCGCGAGGGAGCGACGGTCGTGACCGGAGGCGGTGAGATCGATGTCGTGCCCGGTGGCCACTATGTCGCGCCGACGGTGGTGACCGGCGTGACGCCCGGGTCGGACATCACCCGCCAGGAACTGTTCGGACCGATCGTCACGGTGCAGGCGTTCGATACGCGCGACGACGCCATCGCTCTGGCCAACGACATCCCTTACGGGCTCGCGGCCTCGGTGTGGACGACGCGGCTGGACGACGCGCTGGCGCTGGCCCGCGGCGTGGAGGCCGGACTGGTCTCGGTCGGAGCGTACAGCGAAGGCGACCTGGCGATGCCCTTCGGCGGGTGGAAGCAGTCGGGCTTCGGAGGGGTGGAGAAATCGCTCCGCGCGTTCGAGCAGTGGACGCGCGAGAAGAGCGTCTGGATTCGCCACCGGCCCTGAGCGCGAGCCTCGGCTCGTTCACCGGCGGGTTCGGCGTGCGCACTACAATCGCGGCGTGATTCCTCCGCGCACGTCGTCCCGGGCCCGATGAGCGCCCCCGCGGCATTGGCCCGTCGCCTGGGCCTGGTCGATGCGATCGCGATCGGTCTGGGCTCGATGATCGGCGCGGGTGTGTTCGCCGCGTTCGCGCCCGCTGCGGCAGCGGCCGGCTCGGGCCTGTTGATCGGCCTGGCCCTTGCGGCGGTGGTGGCCTACGCCAATGCGACGTCGTCAGCGCAGCTCGCTGCGCAGTTTCCGACGTCCGGAGGGACGTACGTCTACGGCCGGGAGATGATCGGCCCGTGGTCGGGGTTCTTCGCCGGCTGGTCGTTCGTCATCGGCAAGACGGCCAGCTGCGCGGCGATGGCGTTGACGTTCGCCTCGTATGCCGCCCCCGCGGGGTGGGAGAAGCCCGTCGCCATCGCCGCGGTCCTGGTGCTCGCGGCGGTCAACACGGTCGGGGTCACCCGCACGGCGGCTCTCACCAAGGTGATCGTGGTGGTCGTTTTGGCGGTGCTCGCCCTCGTGGTCGTCGCCGCCTCGGCATCCGGCGCCGGCTCCGCCGACAACCTCGTGATCGATCCCGGCCCCCACGGCTGGTACGGCGTGCTGCAGTCGGCCGGGCTGCTGTTCTTCGCCTTCGCGGGGTACGCCCGCATCGCCACGATGGGCGAGGAAGTGCGCGATCCTCGCCGGACGATCCCCCGCGCGATCGTCATCGCGCTGAGCCTGGCCCTGCTCGTCTACGTCGCCATCGCCCTCGTGTCGCTCGCCACCCTCGGCCCCGAGCGCCTCGCCGCCTCGTCGGCACCGCTGGCCGAGGTGGCGGCGGCGGGCGGGTGGACCTGGACCGCGCCGGTCGTGCGGGTCGGGGCAGCGGCGGCATCCCTGGGGGCTCTTCTGGCTCTCGTCGCCGGCATCGGGCGCACGAGCCTGGCGATGGCCCGCACGGGAGACCTGCCGCAGTGGCTCTCGGCGGTGCACCCGCGCTACGCCGTGCCGCACCGCGCGGAGCTCGTGCTCGCCGCCGTCGTCAGTCTTCTGATCGTGGCGACCGACCTGCGATCCGCGATCGGCTTCTCGTCGTTCGGCGTGCTGCTGTACTACCTGGTCGCCAACATCGCCGCGTTCCGACAGGATGCCGCGGCCCGCCGTTTTCCGCGGGCGCTGCAGATCGTCGGCATGATCGGCTGCGTCGTGCTGGTGGCGACCCTGCCCTGGCCGTCGATCGTCGGCGGCGTGGTGGTCGCGTGCGTCGGCGTCGGCTACCGCGCGCTGCGGCTGCGGGGCGGAATGCGGGCCTGACCGGCTCGACACCGCCGCGCACCGATGCAGCTCACACCAGCGACGTCGGCCAGGCGACCTCGATGCCGTTCTCGCTCCCTCTTCCGCCGCGCGCGCCGTCGGCGACGTTCACGGCTGCGGCGTGGCGATGCTCACCGGCATCCCCCAGCCCGAGAAGTGCTGCGTGGTCGTCGTCTGCGTGCCGGCCACCGACACGGTGGCCTGGACACCGGCGGGCACGTGCCCGGACGTCAACCACAGCGTCATCTCCTGCACGACGGCGCCGACGGCGCTGAACGGCGCGTCGGCCTGCACCCGCCACGCGCGTACCTGCGTGCCGTCGGGCAAGTCGACGAGATCCTGATCCTTCTGCACAGTCCACGACGGCGCCGACGCGATCAGCGATGCCGCGGCCGACGGGTCGGCGAACGCCCGGTAAGCCTGCCCGATGGTGCCCGCCAGCATCTTCTTCGGATCGGAGCTGGTCTCGTCTCCCTGCACCCAGGCTCCGTCGATCGTGACCCACGACGCGTCGGGGGTGAGCACGAACGACGTCGTGCCGTCGCTGCTGGTGACCGTTCCGGACAGGGCCGGAGCGTCACCGAACACGAAATCCGCCGTCCCCGTCGTGCCGTCGGATGCCGAGAACGTCTCGTGCCCGCTGCCGGCGGCCTTCGAGAACGCCACGACGCACGCGGCGAGGTCGGCGCCGGCGACAGCGGCGTCCGCCGTGAGGTCGACGGCGTCGCAGGTGCTCGGGGCGGCGATGGGTGCGGCGCCGGCCGCCGCGGACGCAGAGGCGGTCGCGGTCGCTGGCGCGACGGCATCGGACGATGAGCCGGCGGGATTCGGCGTGCCCGCGGAGCAGGAGCTCAGCGCAAAGGCGCAGGCGAGAACACCGAGGGTCAACACAAGAGGAACGGGCCGTCGCATGCTTCGACCCTACGACAGACGTCCAGCGTACCCACGGGCAGATGGTGCTAAGCTCAGTCGTCCCGCATTTCGGGCACGGGTCCGTCCCACCCCTCTCGACGCCGAGAGCTCACCACTCGGACCACCACCTTCTACCCGCGGCATCTTCCCGCCGCCTGCGCATCCTGTGGCGGTGCGCACAGAAACGATTGATGATTCTCCTCACCTCGCACGAGGTCACCTGGCGCCAGGCCGATCACGACGTGTACGTCGCGACGGCGCTCGGCGAGTACGCCGGGTTCGTCCATGAGACGGATGCCGGGGCGCGCGCCTGCGGCGCCCAGGGGCAAGATCTCGGCATCCACCTCGACGTGGACGCCGCGCGCGCAGCCGTCACCGCAGCGCTCGCAGCCCCCACCTCGACCCACACACGTCCGCATCGCATTCGTCGACGCGGCACACCCGGTCGCTCCGGCGGCCCGAAAAACAGAAGGAAAGACACGATGGCCACTGGCACCGTGAAATGGTTCAACTCCGAGAAGGGCTACGGCTTCATCGCGCCGGACGACGGCTCCGCCGACCTGTTCGCGCACTTCTCCGCAATCGTCAGCGACGGCTTCAAGGAGCTGCGCGAAGACCAGAAGGTCGAATTCGACGCCGAGCGTGGCCCCAAGGGCATGCAGGCTGCGAACATCCGCGCCCTCTGATCCAGAGTCACGAAAGAGCCCGTCCCGACTGCTGTCGAGGCGGGCTCTTTCCTGCATTCCGCCCTGCCATATGTCCCCCAGGTGCGCCGAACGGGCCACGTTAGGCTGACGGCGTGGCCTTCGAACCGACTCCCACCCAGGACGATCGACGAGGCAGGCGGCAGAGCGCGGCCGACGACGGCGGGCGCCTCTACGGAATCTGGAGCGACGGGCAGCTCGCCAGCGGAGTGATGTTCGTGAGCTTCAGCGCCCCGGCCGGCCAGTGCGAGATCGGATGCTGGCTGGAGCCGGCTGCCGAGGGTCGGGGACTGGTGACCGCGGCATCCCGCCTGCTCGTCGACTACGCCCTCCGCTCGCGCGCCCTGAACCGGGCCGAGTGGCGCTGCCGGGCCGACAACGAGCGCAGCGCCGCCGTCGCCCGCCGGCTGGGGATGACCCTCGACGGCACGCTGCGCGGCGCGTGGCTCAACGGCGGCATCTTCCACGACAAGCAGGTGTGGGCTCTGGTGCGCGGGGACCTCGCGGTCCCACAGTGATGGCGGCGGCCGCTTACCGCGCGTCGAGCGCGTCGACGAGGTGCCGGTTGCGCTCCACGATCAGCCTCCGCAGGTAGGGCACGAGGATCAGCCGCTCGGCCAGCGTGCCGAAGACGGGCGAGGCGAGCGTGATCGTATCCGTCATCACCGTGCCGCCGTCGCCGTCGTCCTCGAACACATGCTCGTGCCGGAAGGACCGGAATGGCCCGCGGGTCTGCTCGTCGACGAACCTTGCGGGCCGGTCGAGCGCCGTGATGCGCGAGGTCATCGTGAACCAGACGCCGAAGTGGCGCGCCCGCCAGGTGACCGTCTCCCCCAGCCCGATGGCGCCGGACGTCACGCCGCCGATGGCACGCTCGTCGGATGCCGACATCGACGCCAGATGCGCATCGATGTCGAGCGAGAGGTCGAAAAGTTGCTCACGAGGGACGCGTGCGCGGGTGATGACCGTGAAGGAGCTCGCCATGCCTCGATCCTCGCAGCCGCACGCCGTCAGGAGCCGTCGGCGACGATCTCCGCTTTGGCGCCGGCGGAGTTCTCGAGCCAGCCGGCGTAGTGGTCCGGTCCACCCGCATGCGGATACCGGTCGTGGTACAGCGGCGTCCAGCCGTGTTCGGGAGCCGCCGCCATGACGGCGTCGACGTGTTCGCGGGTTCCCCCGCGGAAAGCGAGGTGGTTGACGCCGGGCGCGCGGCGGTCATGGTCGTCGCGGGAGAGGTTCGGCGAGGTGGTGAGCGTGAGATACGCCCCGCCCGCGCTCCACGACTCCCCCTCCGGCCACTCGCTCTCGCGGGCGAACCCGAGCTGCTGCAGCAACCAGCCCCACTCGAGGCGAGCCTCTGCGAGGTCGGCGACCCACAGTTCGACGTGATGAAAGCCCGGCACGCGAACAGTCTTGCAGGCTTGCGCGTGCGTGGACGGCGCCTCGGCGTGGTGGCGAGGTGTCGTCGGTTTGCGTGTTCGCGCGTTGCGGCGGACAGTGGTGTGGTGCCCGATGTCTCGATCGATCTTCCCGCTACCGACCTCTCCGACGACGCCGCTGTGCGGGACGCGGTGCTCGACAACGCGGCGTGGTCGTCGCTGACGGGACCGCACGCCGCGTTCGCCATCGG
>NZ_MKRU01000023.1:18000-21781 GCF_001897985.1 Microbacterium sp. 69-7
GCTACCCCGACGACGTCGCGCCCTTCGTCGCCGTGCGCACGTGGGACGACCCCGCGGTTTGGGACGCTCTGCGCGAGATCGTGGATGCCGGGGAGCAGTTCGGTCTGTCGGGCTTCGACGGCGAGCTGCCGGCCGGGTGGGAGTTCGTCGGCGGCGGCGACGGCGTGCAGCTGATCGAGACGCCGGTGTTGTCGACGCGCCCGGACGAAGAGGCTGTGGAGCTCGGTGCCGACGATGTGGACGACATGCTCGCGATCGTCGCCCGCAACCAACCCGGTCCGTTCCGCCCGCGCACCCACGAGCTCGGCCGCTACATCGGCATCCACCGGGGCGGGCGTCTCGTGGCGATGGCGGGCGAGCGCCTGCATCCCGCGGGCTGGACCGAGATCAGCGCGGTCGCGGTCGATGAGGATCACCGCCGTCAGGGGTTGGCCTCGCGGCTCGTGCTGGATGTGGCCTTCCATATCCAGCAGCGCGGCGACCGGGCGCTGATGCATGCCGCGGCATCCAACACCGGCGCGATCGCCGCGTACGAACGTCTCGGCTTCGCGCTGCGTCGCCGCACACGTTTCAGCTCGGTGCGCGCGCCGCAGTAGACGCGCAGCGTTCCCTCCGCACGATGCATCCCTGGTGATCGCGACGACCAGTGGTGCGACGCGGCGAAAGACGATGTGATCGGTGGCCTTGGTACCGACGGAGCACCGCTGATAGACATCAAAGATGACACTCTCGCGAACGACGACGCACACGACCACGGTCCTCGGCGCTCTCATCGCCGCAGCGTTCGCACTGTCGGGCTGCGCGACGACGACCGGTGCAGCACCGTCACCGAGCTCTTCCGCCAGCGACGAGGCCACAGCCACATCGACGGCGGGCGCCACCGTGACGGGGACGGGCGCGACGGGGCTGGACTTCCCCGTTCCCGCGGGCGCCCGCTCGGTGTCGATCGACTTCACGTGCGAGGGCGTCGGGCACTACGTCGTCGAGTTCGGCGATGCGATGGCGGAGAACACGTCCCCGATCAGCGGACCGTGCGGCGCGCCGGCGGCGCTCGCCTGGCCGGTGGATGCGAAGACCCAACCCTCTATCGCGGTGACGGTGGACGACGGCATCCCGTGGACGGCGACGCCGCTGTTCTCCACCAAGGAGTTCGTTCGGGATGCCGCGGTGACCGCGGACTGCGCCGCGTTCGTCGACGTGTACAGCGCGCTCATGAATGCTGATCAGGGGTACGCCCAGTACAAGGCGTTCGACGCCGCGACCTGGACGGCGCGGGTCGCCGCGGCGTCATCCCAGCTCGCTGCCCTCGCAGCCGCCTCCAGGTCGAGCCTGAAGGGGCCGCTCACGTCGATGTCGCACACGGTGTCGACGGCCACCGAGCCCGGCACCGCACAGGCGGGCATTGCGGATGATGTGGCGCAGATCGGCGCCGCGTGCAATGCGAACCAGACGCCGTACTTCCTCAAGGCGGAGTTCGGCGGCTGAGGTGCCGGCCCGGTCGCCCGACCCGGTCGCGTAGTGTCAGCACGTGCGCATCGTCGTCTCGGGAACCCATGCCAGCGGCAAGAGCACGCTCATCGCCGACTTTGCGCGGCGGCATCCGGACTACCTCGTCCTCGCCGACCCGTTCGAGCTCATCGACGAGTCGGACGATCGGCCGGCCGCGGCGATGTTCGCCTCGCAGCTGCGACTCGCAGCTGGTCGGCTGATCGAGGGAGAATCGGGCGGCAACGTTATCGCCGAGCGCGGCCCGCTCGACTTCTTGGCGTATCTGCTGGCACTGGATGAGCTCGGGCGCACGGCGCTCGACCGCTCGACGCTCTCAAGCGCGGCTGACCGCACGCGAGGAGCACTGGCGACGGTCGATCACCTCGTGGTGCTGCCGCTGACGGCTGCCCATCCGATCCACGTCGGCGACGACGAGGATGCCGCGCTGCGCGAGACCATGAACGACGTGCTGCTGGACCTTCTCGATGACTCTGACGTCATCCCGGCGGGGCTGACCGTGACGGAGGTCACGGGATCGCCCGCAGAGCGCCTCGCCAGGCTCGAGACTCTGATCGCTGAGCCGCGGAGCTCGGAGCGAGGCTAGGCGGAGTCCCCCAGGCCGTCGAGGACGTCGGCCGACGGTACGAAGAACGTGGATCCGGTGAGCGGAGTGGAGAAGTCGAGCAGTCGGTCGTGGAGTCCCGGCGGGTCGCCGATGAACATCCGCTCCAGCATCTTCTCGATCACCCAGAGCCGGCGCGAGTACCCGATGAAGTAGGTGCCGAACTGGGAGGCGGGGCTGCCGAACGGCATGTTGTCGCGGAGGATGTCGTGCTCGACACCGTCGTCGTCGACGATGGTCGCGAGGGTCTTGTGCGCCTTCTGGCCCGACTCCGCATCGTCGAGTTCGACACCGTCGAACTTGCGTCGCCCGATGACCGCTTCCTGCTGTTCGGCGGAGAGCACGTTCCACCGGTCGAGCGGGTGCACGTACTTCTGCACGACGACGTAGCTCCCGCCGCGTCCGGCGGGGTCTTCGTCGCCCACGAGAGTGGACTCGGGCAGGTCGGGGCCCACCGGGTTGGCCGTGCCGTCGATGAACCCCAGCAGGTCGCGGATATCGAAGTAGCGGAATCCCTCGGTCTCGTCGACGACGACAGCGCTGGAGCCCAGCGCGTCGAGCAGCAGCCTCTCGAACTCGAAACACAGGTCGCGGCGGTTCGCGCGAATGTGGAAGAGCAGGTCCCCCGGCGTGCTCGGAGCGCGATGCACCGCACCCTCAATGGGCCGGAAGGGGTGGAGCTCCGCCGGCATCGGGCGCCCGGTGAGCGCCGGCCAGACGCGCGCGCCGATGCCGACCGTGCATGCGAGGGCGGCGTCGAGATCGCGGATGCCGACGGTCTTGAGCAGTCCCGAGAGGTCGGCCAGGACGGAGCGCGTGGTGGCGATCGCGTCGGCGTCGTCGCCCACGGTCACGACCAGGAAGACCGCCGACGTCGTCAGCGGAGCATCGACACTCTGAGGCGAAATGGGCACGCGGCGGTTATCACTCACGAGGCCGAACCTAGCGTCGGAGCGGCGGCGCAGGGTGGTGCGGTCTGGGCCACCCACGTCGTCGCGGAAATGTGATTCGAGTGCGGTTGTCGAAGTCTGTGATCACCCGCCCCGCGCGCCACATGCTCGTAGGCTCAATGAGTGGAACCACAGCCGCTGTCCGAATCCGAGGGCGCCCGCATCGCCTTCTGGGTGATCGCTGGTTTCGGCGTGGTCGCCTCAGCGATCGCATGGGCCTGGTACGGCCTGGCGCAGGAGGAAGCGCAGAGCGAGCAGGGCAAGGCGGTCGCGGCGGGGACCTCTATGGCGGGGTTCGCCGAAGTCGTCGGAGGGCTTCCGCTCGTCCTGGCTCACCTCATCGGTCTTGGCGTGCTGTTGATCTTCGGATGGGGCGGCTACCGAAGGAGAGGCGTGGTCCTCGCGATCGCGGCGGTGGGTGTCGCCTCACTCATCGGCGTTCTCTTCGCGCAGCTTCTGTGGGCCGGTGAGTTGTTCGAGCTGGGAATCGACAACGACTCCTACGTTCCCTGACGCAGGTGCGCGGGGCATGACTCA
This sequence comes from Microbacterium sp. 69-7, assembly GCF_001897985.1. NCBI lineage: Bacteria > Bacillati > Actinomycetota > Actinomycetes > Micrococcales > Microbacteriaceae > Microbacterium > Microbacterium sp. 69-7. Next base: position 21,598 of record NZ_MKRU01000023.1, read on the forward strand.
GGGCAGTTCGAATAGAACGCAGACCGCGCTCGTCCCCCGAACACTGTTCGCGAGCGCCCGAGAAGCTACTCCTTATTGCTGACGGCGCTCAGCGAATTTCCCCAGAGTTGCTCATCGGAATTCCTCAGGTCGCGGGGCAAGGTTAGCGCAGGTTGGTGCCGGTGGTGATGCGGCGGAGTTCGTC
>NZ_MKRU01000024.1:0-4619 GCF_001897985.1 Microbacterium sp. 69-7
CCTTCGGACTAGAACGGATGCCGGGCATTTCCCGGCATCAGGAGGGTTGATGCACGTGCCCGAGCGTTGTTCCGGAACGGAACGCAGACGGGCAACCACAACAGTCTACCCGACGACCGCTACGCTCATGGACGACGGGGGCGACGGAAGGACGGTGGATGCCGGGCACGCACGTTCCCGCGCGCGCAGGCGTGGTCCTGACCGCGCTGCTGATGGCCGCAGCGGTCTGCAATCTGACCACCGGCGGCGCCAGCGTCGCCCTGCCCGACATCGCCGGCACCTTCGACGCCCCCCAGACGACACTCAACCTCGTCGCGCTCGGCACGGGCCTCGGACTCGCGATGACCGTGCTGTACGCCGGCGCCCTCGGCGACCGCTACGGTCGGGTGCGACTGCTGTGCATCGGGCTGATCGGCCTGCTCATCGCCGGCACCGCGGCAAGCCTCGCCCCGACGATCGAGTTCCTCATGGGAGCGCGCGTGCTCACCGGCATCGCTGCGGGCTGCGCCTTTCCGACGACGCTCGCCCTCATCACCGCCCTCTGGGCCGAGGGGCCGGCGCGCGTCCGCGCGATCGCCCTGTGGACGGCGACCGGCGCCGTGGCCACGGTCGCCGGTTCGGTGATCTCGGGTGCGCTCGTCGTCGCCTTCGGCTGGCGCATCGCCCTGCTGCTGCCCGTGCCGGTCGCCGTCGTGGCGCTGCTCATCGCCGCACGGTCGATTCCGCGGGGCGTGGCGGAGTCCGACGAGCCGGTCGATCATCTCGGCGGCATCCTGTCGGTCATCGCCGTGGCCGCGCTGGTGCTCGGTCTCGGCGTCGTCTTCGCCCCGGGGGAGACGGGTGCGGGGGCGGGCCTGATCGTCGCGGCGGCGGTGCTGATCGCCGCTTTCGCGGCACGCCAGCTGCGCGTCGCGGCACCCCTCTACGACCTGTCGATCGCGCGGCGACGCCTGTTCTGGGTGCCGGCCGTCGCGGGAACTCTCGCCTTCGGTGCGCTCGTGGGGGCGATGTTCGTGGGCCAGCAGTACCTGCAGAACATCCTCGGCTACGACGCGCTGCAGGCGGGCATCGCGCTCATCCCCGCCGCGATCGCGCTGCTCGTCTGCGCACCGCTGGCAGCGGTCCTCGTCGAACGCGGCACGCGGATGGCGATGATCGTCGGCTACGTCGTGCTCATCGCCGCCTTCGGCACGATGCTCGCGTGGAACGAGACCACACCGCCGGTGATCGTCGCGCTCGCGTTCGCCCTGGTCGGCGGGGGTGCGTCGTTCGTGATGACCGCGGCATCCCGATCCCTGACCAGCAGCACCCCGGTGCGCCGCGCGGGCATGGCCTCGGCGACCAGCGATCTGCAGACCGACCTCGGCGGCGCCGTGATGCAGGCACTGCTCGGTGCCGTGCTCGCCGGCGGGTTCTCGCACGTGTTCGCCGGGCTCATCGCCGCCTCTCCCGAAGCCGCATCGCTCTCCGACGACATCACCCGCGCCCTGCAGGCGTCGTACGCGTCGGCCGCCCACGTGGCCGCCAACAACCCCGCCTACGCGGCGCACATCCTCGAGGCGGCGCGGTTGAGCTTCGTCGACGGCGCCTGGGCGGCGTACCTCGTCGGGGCGATCGCCCTCCTGCTGGGGCTGATCGTGGTGGGCGTGGGCCTTCCGGGGGTCGCCGTCGAGAAAGAGTTGCGAGGCCGTTATCGCGACGAGGACGCCCTGACGGCGCCCTGAAAGCTCGCCCGGGTAGCGTGGCGATATGAGCACGCCCGCGGCATCCTCAGCCTTCGACGCGCGACCGCTCATCGAGCCTGCCGATCGGGCGACCGTGCGCGCCTACGTCCGCGACCTGCGCGCGAGCGGACGGGCACCGGCGCCGAACGTCGCGTCGCGGGCCGTCTTCGCCGTGCTCGCCGTCGTGGCCGTGCTCTTCGTCTTCGGGTCGACGGTGATCGGTGTCGTGGGCGGCATGATGACGGCATCCGGGGGCGGGTTCTCGCCCTTCATGATCGCGCCGATCCTCGTGGTCGTCGGTGTGGCCGCGGTGCTCGCGACCGCGCTGGTGCGCATGTTCGGCGCCCGCACGGGGGAGCGGTGGTGGCGCCTCGACCGCTTCGCGCGGGCCAACGCGATGACCTGGTACCCGTCGGTGTCGAACCCACCGCTGCCGGGAATGGTGTTCGGCATCGGACACGGGCGCATCGCGAGCGACGTGGTCCGCGGCGAGAGGCCGCGCTTCGTCGAGTTCGGCAACTATGTGTACCGCACGGGCTCGGGCAAGAACGAGTCGACGCATCGGTGGGGCTACGTCGCCGTCAAGCTGTCGACCCCGCTGCCCAACATCGTGCTGGATGCCGTCGGCAACAACAGACTGTTCGGCTCCAACCTGCCGGCCGCACTCGAGGGGTCCCAACGGCTGAGCCTGGAGGGCGACTTCGACCGTTCCTTCACCCTGTACTGCCCGTCCGGCTACGAGGCCGACGCGCTCTACCTCTTCACGCCCGACATCATGGCGCGATTCGTCGACCACGCTGCCGCCCTCGACGTCGAGATCGTCGATGACTGGCTCTTCCTCTACACGCCGCGCGAGGCGTCCACGCTCGACCCGGCCACCTGGGCCTGGCTGTTCTCCGTGGTGGCGGCGCTGCTCGACAAGCTCGCACAGTGGGAGCGCTGGCGCGACGAGCGCCTCGCCGCACCGGCGACCGGCGCGGCCGTCCCCGCGCGTGACGCGGCGGGATCGGCGGCACTGCCGTTCGCGGCGCCCGCGGCATCCCTGGGTCCACCTCCCGGCGTCGCACCCGAGGGCCGCCGGCTGCGACGTCGGGTGCCGTGGGCCGCGATCATCGTGATCGGCGCGGCGCTGCTGCTGATGCTGTTCGGCCCGCTCGGCGTGTTCGCGTCGATCATCGAGAACCTGTCGAACTGACACCCGCCGTTGCACGTGAAACGGTGTGCGGCGCCGGTCAGGCGACGGCGGGACGGCATACGCGGCATCCACCTCTTCCGGGATGTCCTGCACGAGCACGAGCGCGCTGCGGTGTCCGCCGGACGCCGGCAGTTCGGGAGGAGATTTCACGTCGGGAGGATGCCGTGGCCCGATCGATCCTCCCGGAGCGAAATCTCCTCCGGTGGCGCAGCCCGCAGCCCGCAGGCCGCAGGCCGCAGGCCGCAGGCGCAGCTCAGCTCAGCCGCGGGCGGCGCGCCAGGCCTCGCGGCGCGCGGCCTGCTCCACCGGATCGGGCACCGGCAGCGACGCGATGAGCTTGCGGGTGTAGTCGTCCTGGGGGTCGCCGAGCACCCGCGCGGTCGGTCCGGTCTCGGCGATCGTGCCCGTGTGCAGCACCACGACCCGGTGGGCGAGCATGTCGACGACCGCGAGGTCGTGCGTGATGAAGAGGGTCGCGAAGCCGAACCGCTCCTGCAGCTCGCCGAACAGCTCGAGCACGCGCGCCTGCACCGACACGTCGAGCGCGCTCGTGGGCTCGTCGGCGATGAGCAGCTTCGGGTCGAGCGCGAGGCCGCGGGCCAGCGAGGCCCGCTGGCGCTGCCCACCCGACAGCTCGTGCGGGAAGCGATCGCCGAACGCCTTCGGCAGCTGGACGGCCTCGAGCAGCTCGTCGACGCGGTCGCGGGCATCCGCGGCATCCCGAGCGCCGCCGTGCACGACCAACGGCTCGGCGACGTTCTGCGCGATCGTCAGCAGCGGGTTGAAGCTCGTCGCCGGATCCTGGAACACGAACCCGAGGTCCTTGCGGTGGGGCCGGAACGTGCGCTCCTTGACCCCGTTCATCTCGACCCCGAGCACCCGCAGCGAGCCGCCGGTCACGGGTGTGAGCCCGGCGATCGCACGGCCGATCGTCGTCTTTCCCGATCCGCTCTCGCCGACCAGGCCCACGACCTCGCCCGGCGCGATCGAGAAGCTCACGTGGTCGACGGCGCGGAACCCGGCACGACGCAGGCGCCCGGCGTACTCGATGACGAGATCCTCCGCCACCACGACCGGCGCCGCCTCGGCCACTCCCGCCGGCAGCTGCCGGTCGACGATCTCCAGGCGCGGCACGGCGGCCAGCAGCCGCTTCGTGTAGTCGTTCTGCGGGGCGGCGAACAGCTCCGAGGAAGGCGCGGTCTCGACGACTTCGCCGTTCAGCATGACCGCGACGCGGTCGGCGAGGTCGGCCACGACCCCCATGTTGTGCGTGATCAGCACGATCGCGGTGCCGTCTTCGTCGCGCAGGCGCCGCAGCAGGTCGAGGATCTCGGCCTGCACCGTGACATCGAGCGCCGTGGTCGGCTCGTCGGCGATGATCACGGTCGGATCGAGCGCCAGCGCCGTGGCGATGACGATGCGCTGCTTCTGCCCGCCGGAGAACTGGTGCGGGTAGTCGTCGACGCGCCGCTCGGGATCGGGGATGCCGACACGGCCGAGCATCTCGATCGCGCGCTCGCGCGCCTGCTTCTTCGAGTACTTCCCGTGGGCACGCAGACCCTCGGCCAGCTGCCACCCCACGGTGAAGACAGGGTTCAGGGCGGTCGAGGGCTCCTGGAAGATCATCGCCGCCTTCGTGCCGCGCACCCGGCGCATCGCCTCGCGGTCGAGGCCGATGACATCGGTGCCGTCGAGCACGA
>NZ_MKRU01000025.1:0-15908 GCF_001897985.1 Microbacterium sp. 69-7
CGTCACGACGCCGTTCCGCGTGGGCGCGTGTCCCCCATCCGGTGGACATCGCGTGAACGAACGGATGCCCGCCCCTCCGAGACGGGAGGAAGCGGGCATCCGTGTCCTGGTCGCCGCCGCAGCACTGTCAGGGTGAAACCCTCAGCGCCGGGCGACGAAGCACTCAACCTTCGGCGGGAGCCTCCGGGCCCTCGCTGGCGGCCGCACGGCCCTCCTGGTCGGCAGCCTCTTCGAGCACGGGCTCGAGCGACAGCTTGCCGCGGTCGTCGATCTTGGTGATCTTGACGAGCAGCTTCTGACCGACGCCGAGGACGTCTTCGACGTTCTCGACACGCTTGCCACCGGCGAGCTTGCGCACCTCGCTGATGTGCAGCAGGCCGTCCTTGCCGGGCAGCAGCGAGATGAACGCGCCGAACGCCGCGAGCTTGACGACGGTTCCGAGGAACTGCTCGCCCACCTCGGGGTTGGTCGGGTTGGCGATCGCGTTGACCTGGGCGCGAGCGGCTTCCGCCGCGGGGCCGTCGGTCGCACCGATGTAGACGGTGCCGTCCTCCTCGATGGAGATCTGCGCACCCGTCTCGTCCTGGATCGCGTTGATCGTCTTGCCCTTCGGGCCGATCAGCTCACCGATCTTGTCGACGGGGATCTGCACGCTGATGACACGCGGGGCCGTCGGCGCCATCTCGTCCGGGCCGTCGATCGCGGCGTTGAGGACGTTCAGGATCGTCATGCGCGCGTCCTTGGCCTGCGTCAGCGCGGCGGTCAGCACCGACGACGGGATGCCGTCGAGCTTCGTGTCGAGCTGGATCGCCGTGACGAACTCGCTCGTGCCCGCAACCTTGAAGTCCATGTCGCCGAGCGCGTCTTCCGCGCCCAGGATGTCGGTCAGCGCGGCGTAGCGCGTCTGGCCATCGACCTGGTCGGACACGAGGCCCATCGCGATACCGGCGACGGGGGCGCGCAGCGGCACACCCGCGTTCAGCAGCGACAGGGTCGATGCGCAGACCGAACCCATCGAGGTCGAGCCGTTGGAGCCGAGGGCCTCGGAGACCTGACGGATCGCGTACGGGAACTCCTCGCGGCTGGGCAGCACCGGCACGAGGGCGCGCTCGGCGAGGAAGCCGTGCCCGATCTCGCGACGCTTCGGCGAGCCCACACGACCGGTCTCACCGGTCGAGTACGGCGGGAAGTTGTAGTGGTGCATGTAGCGCTTGCTGGTCGTGGGCGACAGCGAGTCGATCTGCTGCTCCATCTTCAGCATGTTCAGCGTCGTGACACCCAGGATCTGGGTCTCGCCGCGCTGGAAGATCGCGGAGCCGTGCACGCGCGGGATGACCTGGACCTCGGCATCCAGCGGACGGATGTCCGCCAGACCGCGGCCGTCGATGCGCACACCCTCGGTGAGGATGCGGCTGCGCACGATCAGCTTCGTGACCGACTTGTACGCGCCACCGAACTCGGCCAGCGCGCTCTCGGGCAGCTCGCCCGCCTCGACGGCGGCGACCAGCTGCGCCTTGACGTCGTCCTTGACGGCGTCGTCGGCGTTCTGACGCTCGATCTTGTCGGCGATCTGGTACACCGGCACGAGGCGGTCGTACGCGCGACCGGCGACGAAGTCGTAGGTCTCCTTCGCGTAGGCCGGGAAGACCGGGTAGGGCTGGATCTCCTTGGCCGCCGTGTTCGCGACGACGTTCTGCGCCGCGACGAGCTCCTTGATGAAGGGCTTGGAGGCCTCCAGTCCCTGCGCGACGATCTCCTCGCTGGGCTTGACGGCGCCGGCCTTGATGAGGTTCCAGCTGTTCTCGGTGGCCTCGGCCTCGACCATCATGATCGCGACGTCGCCGTCCTCCAGGACGCGACCGGCGACCATCAGGTCGAACACGGCCTCCTCGACCTGCGCGGCCGTCGGGAACGCGACCCACTGGTCGGCGTGCTCGCCGTGGCCCGGGATGAGCGCGAGGCGGACACCGGCGATGGGGCCGGAGAAGGGCAGACCGGAGATCTGCGTCGACAGGGATGCCGCGTTGATCGCCAGCGCGTCGTAGAACTCGCCCGGGGCGATGCTCAGGACGGTCACGACGATCTGGACCTCGTTGCGCAGGCCGTCGACGAACGACGGACGCAGCGGGCGGTCGATGAGGCGGCACACGAGGATCGCCTCGGTGGAGGGCCGACCCTCGCGACGGAAGAACGAACCGGGGATCTTGCCGGCGGCGTACGAACGCTCTTCGACGTCGACGGTCAGCGGGAAGAAGTCGAAGCCCTCACGCGGGTGCTTGCCCGCACTGGTGGCCGACAGCAGCATGGTCTCTTCGTCGAGGTAGGCGGCAACGGCACCCTGTGCCTGCTGCGCCAGTCGTCCGGTCTCGAACCGGATCGTGCGGGTGCCGAATCGGCCGTTGTCGAGAACGGCTTCGGCGGCGGTGATTTCTGGACCTTCCAAGAGGTCTCTCCTTCTTTGTTTAGACTCGCGCGCGCGTCTCGCGCACGAGATCGTGCGAAGGAGCAGGAACAGGCAGATCCAGACGCGCGGCGGCTCCGCGTGCGGCGCCGCCGGGACGATCAGCGCTGGCCACCAGTAGAAAGCCACCGTTCGCATCGGATCTCATCGAACGGGAACCCACCACAGGGGACCAGCTTCCTGCCGGCCTGCTCCGGATGCCGCGGAAGATCCACGGCAACCTGCTCAACCCTATCAGTCGCACCTCGGCGTGCGTATGGTTGACGGTATGAGCACCCACGACACCTCGGCATCCGATGAGATGAAGCGCAAGTTCAAGGAGGCGCTCGACAAGAAGAACGCGCAGCACCGCTCGGGTGAGGCGCACCTCGACGGAGACTCGTCGGTGCACGCCAGCCACGGCGCAGTCGCCAAGCGGGAGTTCCGCCGCAAGAGCGGCTGACTCCGCCGCAGCCGCTCGCTCGCCTCAGGACTGTGGCGCGGGGGTCCGCGCGCTCGATCCTCCGGCCGGAAGCTCGATGTAATCGGTGTGCTTCGCGGTGATCTGGTCACCTGCCGTGCGGCCGCGCAGGCGCCGCCACACCCAGGGCAAGGCGTCGCGCGTGAGCCAGGTCCCCGAGACCGGACGATCCTCTTCCGCGTGCAGAGCGGCATCGAGCGCCCCGAGCGCTTCGACATCCGGCACCCCGAGCACCTCCGCGGCGCGGTAGGAGACGAAGCGGTGGCCTCGTGAGCTCAGGTGCACCTTGTCGTGCGACCACTTCTCGAGTTCCCCGACGTCCGGGTCGATGTCGAGGTCGAGGAGGAATGCCCCGTGTACCGTCGCCGTCTCGCGCAGGCGCTCGGCGAACCGGGCGAAGCGCCGCGCGAACAGCCCCGACGCACGACGAGCGGGAAGAAACGGCGTCACCAGCAGCACATCGCTGCCGGCGGCCCGCAACACACCGACGGCGTAGTCCAGCCGATCGGCGAGCACGTCCGGATCGGCGCGATGCGACACGAGGTCGTTCGCGCCGATCAGCACGGTGGTCAGATCCGGAGCGAGCTCGAGCGCCCGCGGCAGCTGCTCGTCGAGCAGATCGCGCACCCGGCGACTGCGGACGGCGAGGTTCGCGTAGCGCACCGTCGACGACGAGCGCTGCGCGAGGAGCGTCGCCAGACGGTCGGCCCATCCCCGGTACTGACCCTCGGGCATGCGGGACGTGTCGCACAAACCTTCGGTGAGCGAATCGCCGAGTGCCACGACGCGGCTCCACGACCGCGGCGGGCGGGCAGGAGCGATGGATGCCGGGCGCACCCGCGCTGCGCGCGCCGTCGAAAGACCGGCCCCGTGCAGCTGCTGCGCCTCGAGGTAGTAGGTGTGAAGAGTGTCGACGAGCGCGGGCCAGGTGCGCTCTTCGACGCCCGCGCGTGCCGCCGTCCCGAACGCCTGCCGCTTGGTCGCGTCGCCGACGAGATCGCGCACACGGTCGTGCAGATCGTCGAGGTCGCCGGGGCGATAGAGCCAGCCGTCCACGCTGGAGCGGACCAGGTCGACGGGGCCGCCGCGTCCCGTGGCCACCACGGGAACCCCACTGGCGTGTGCTTCCTGGATCGTCTGACCGAACGTCTCGCTCTCCCCCGGGTGCACGAAGACGTCGAAGCCGGCCACCGCCTGGGCGAGCTCGATCCCGGAGAGGTGTCCGAGGAACACCGCGCCCGGCAGCGCACGCTCCAGCCGGGCACGCGCGGGACCGTCGCCGACGATGACCAGCCGCACACCCGGCATCCCGGCGATCACGGCCAGATCCTCCACCTGCTTCTCGGGAGCGAGTCGCCCCACGTAGCCGACGATGACCTCGCCCGGAGCGATCCACTGGCGCCACGCGTCACTGCGACGGCCGGGGTGGAAGCGTTCGGTGTCGACACCGCGGCCCCAGAGGCGGGTGCGATCGACGCCGAGCTCATCGAGTTGCGAGAGCGCCGCCGAGGACGGGGCGAGGGTGAGCGTCGCGCGGGCGTGCAGGCGGGCGACGTGCGCCGCGGTGAGGGCCGTCGCCCGCGGCAGACCGTACTTTCTGGCATAGGCGATGACATCGGTCTGGTAGACGGCCACGGTCGGCAGCTCCAGGCTCGCCGCCGCCGCGACGGCGCGCCAGCCCAACACGAACGGCGAGGCGAGGTGGACGACGTCGGGGTGGTAGTCCCGCAGGATGCCGGCCAGGGTACCGGTGCGCCCGAACGCCACACGCACCTGGGGGTAGCCCGGCAGTGGCATCGAGGGCAGCAGGCGCGTCTGCGCGTCGGAGCGTGCCCCCGGTGCGCCGGGGGCGACGACGAGAGCCTCGTGTCCGCTCGCGGTGAGGTGGCGGACGGACTGCAGCACCGAACCGGTGACCCCGTTCATGTGAGGCAGGAACGACTCGGCGACGAACGCGACTCTCATGGGTCCAGCGTCGCGGCTGCGGGGCCGGTGACGGGGCCGAATCGGGCGCCGGAACGCAGTGTTCGCCGAACGGTCCCGTGGCGGCCACCCCGACGTCACCGCCGCACACGCCGTTCCCCGCGCGTTCATGACGGCGTGATACTCCGAGGGAGTGAGCGACGCGTGGTTGCAGGCCCTCGCCCAGAGCCCGTGGGCCCTCCCCGCGATGGCGCTCCTCGTCGTCGGTGACGCCTTCCTCGTCGTCATCCCGGGCGAGGCTGCCGTCACGACGCTCGGCGCCCTCGCCGTCGCGGAAGGCTCTCCCCCGCTCACCGCCGTCATCGTCGTCGCGGCGGCGGCCGCGCTGACCGGAGACCTCGGCTGCTATCTCGTCGGCCGCACGGCGGGGCTCGAGCGGTGGCGCTGGATGCGCGGGCCCAGAGTGGCGGCGGCCTTCGGTACGGCGCGAACCGCGCTGGACCGCCGCGGTGCCACGATGATGTTCACGGCCCGCTTCATCCCGTTCGCCCGCCTCGCCGTGAACCTCGTCGCGGGTGCCTCACGGATGCCGCTGCGGCGCTACCTGCTGCTGGCAGCGCCTGCGGCCAGCGCGTGGGCGCTCTACCAGGCGTTGCTCGGCCCGGCCGTCTTGGCCATCATCCCGGGCGGCACCGTCGCCGCCGTGATCGCCTCGATCGTGGTGGCGATCGCGCTCGGCGCGGCGACGGACGCCATCGTCACCCGCGCACAACGGCGCCGCGCCCCCGACACATGATCGGGAGCGCGGCACCGGTGCGTGCAGATCGGGTCAGCGCACCCCGGCGCGCTGACGTGCGCGCTCCTGCTTCGCCTCGGCCTCGGCGATCGCAGCCTCCTCCAGGCCCTGCGTGCCGACGGCCGCGGTGTCGGTGGACATGCCATCGTGCCCGTCGCCGGTGAGGGTGGCCTCGTCGAACGGGATGCGTCCGGAGAGCACATCGCGCACGCGGTCGCGGTCGATCTGCTTCGTCCAGGTGCCGATGAGGAGGGTGGCCACGGCGTTGCCGGTGAAGTTGGTGACGGCGCGACCCTCGGACATGAAGCGGTCGATGCCGACGATGACGCCGACGCCGTTGACCAGATCGGGACGGAACGCCTGCAGACCGCCGGCGAGAGTCGCCAGGCCCGCACCGGTCACGCCCGCAGCGCCCTTGGAGGCGATGATCATGAACACCAGTAGGCCGATCTGCTCGGGGATCGACATCGGCATCCCCATCCCGGTGGCGATGAACAGCGACGCCATCGTCAGATAGATCGCGGTGCCGTCCAGGTTGAACGAGTACCCGGTGGGCACCGTGATGCCGACGACCGGCTTGGATACGCCGATGTGCTCCATCTTGCCGATCAGACGCGGCAGCGCCGACTCGGAGGAGCTCGTGCCGATGATGAGGAGGTACTCGCGAGCCAGGTATTTGATCAGGCTGAAGATGTTGACGCGGGTGACGACGTACAGCAGCGACCCGAGCACTCCGATGATGAAGACCGCACACGTGATGTAGAAGGCGATCATCAGGATGCCGAGGCTCACGATGGCCGAGACGCCGGTCTTGCCGACGACCGCCGCGATCGCGCCGAACGCCCCGATCGGGGCGAGCCACAGGATCATGCCGAGGATGCGGAAAACGAGCACCTGCAGCTGCTTGACGGCGAACATGATCGGCTCACCCTTCTTCCCGAGCTGCTGCAGCGCGAAGCCCACCAGCAGCGCGATGAACAGCACCTGCAGGACACTCGGGCCGGTGAAGGCGCTGAAGAACGTCGTGGGAATGATCCCGAGGAGGAAGCTCACGGTGTCTGTGGCCTCGGTGGACTTGCCGGCGTCGTAGGTGGCGCCGGCCATGTTCAGGCCTTCGCCCGGATGGATGATGTTGCCGACGACGAGGCCGATCGCCAGCGCGAACGTCGACATCACGAGGAAGTAGAGCAGGGCGAGTCCGCCGATCTTTCCGACCGTGGCGGCCTTCGCGATCGATCCGACGCCGACCACGATGGTGCAGAAGATGATCGGCGCGATCATCATCTTGATGAGGTTGACGAAGGCCTTGCCGACCGGCTCGAGCCCCTTCGCGAAGTCCGGCCAGGCGAGACCGACGACGGCTCCCAGGACCACCGCGATGATCACCGCCACATAGAGCCAGGTGTGCTTGTCCCAGGAGCTCTTGCCGCGGCGCCAGTTGTAGCCGGGGAGCTTGAAAGATGATGTGAGGGCCATGTCCGCCTCCAGGTGTGAACGGGTCGTTGTTCGGGGGCTGCCGACGCTGGCGGCCACACGCACAGAGTGCAGTGCGGGCCCCCTCGTGGTTCACTTGTGGTCGTATTGGTCCCGGCGGCCGCTCCGATACGCGGCTGGGACGACCCGACGACCCGCCATCGACTGCCGAGGACGCCATGACCCGAAGGATCGGACGCAGCGCCGCGTCCCGGATCTTCCTGTGGCTGGCCGGCGCCGCTCTCGTGCTGGCTCTGGCAACTGCCGGGCTGCTGGTGCTGGAGGCGCAGCGCACCGCGCGGGCCGAGGCAGAGCGTGTCACGCAGGCGGTGGCGGCGACCCTCGCCGACCTGCGAGAGGTCTCTACGGCCCTCGCGCAGAGCGACGACGCCGCCGCCAGCCGCACGCTGCAGCCGGTGGCGACGGCGGTCATGTCGGACGCGGGTGTCGACTTCGTCACGATCATGGATGCCGACGGCATCCGCGTGACGCACCGCGATCCGGCACAGATCGGAAAGCGCTACATCGGCACCATCCCGAACACCCCGACAGCCCTCACCGAAGAGTTCAGCGGCACGCTCGGACCGTCGCTGCGCACGATCGTGCCGGTGGAGGCGGACGGACGCCTCGTCGGCTGGGTCTCGGTCGGCGTGACGATCCGAACGGTCACCGCGCAAGTGGTGCCGCGGCTGCTCGTGGTCGCCGCCGTCGGCCTCGTGCTCGTCGGCGCCGGGCTCGCCGGCGCGGTGCTCGCCCGCCGCGCGACGCGGTTGGTCGCCGGCGACCTCCCCGCCGGCGCCATCCGCGACACCCTGGCCTCCGCCGAGTCGATGCGCACGCTCGGCGAGGCCCTGCGCGCACAGACGCACGAGCACGGCAATCGCATGCACGCTGCCGTCGCACTCATCGAACTGGGACGCACGGACGACGCGATCGGCATCCTGACGGATTCGGCGCGTCAGAGTCAGGCGCTGGTGGACCAGGTCGCGGCCCGCACCGAGGGCGATCCCACCGTCGGGGCGCTGCTGCTCGGCAAAGCCTCGCAGGCGATGGAACGCGGGATCGACTGGTCGACCGACATCGCCCCCGACGCTCCCCGCTCGCTGCTCAGCCCGATCGACGCGGTCGCGCTGGTCGGCAACCTCATCGACAACGCCCTGGACGCTGCCGCGAGCGGTCCGGCGCCGCGGTGGGTGCGCGTGCAGATGTCGCGCACGGCGGAGGACGAACTGCTGCTCACCGTCTCCGACTCCGGGGACGGCCCCGACGAGGAGGTGCGTGCACGAATGTTCGAGCGAGGATTCTCGACCAAACCGGCCGGCAGCGACGGTCGGGGCGTCGGGCTGGCGCTGGTGCGTGCCGTCATCGACGAGATCGGCGGGACGATCACCGTCGATCTCTCCCCGACGACATTCCGCGTCGTCCTGCCGACGGTGCGGTCATGATCGGCGTGCTGCTCGTCGACGACGAGGCGCTGACGCTCGAACTGCACCGCTCGTACATCGACCGGGTCGACGGTTTCGAGGTGGTCGCCGAGTGCGCGGGCGCACGGGCCGCGGTCACGGCGATTCTGGACGCATCCGATCGCGACCGCATCGATCTCGTGCTGCTGGACATGACCATGCCCGACGGCTCCGGCCTCGACGTCCTGCGGCACGTCCGCGCACGTGCCGCCGACGTCGACGTCATCGCCATCACCTCGGTGCGCGACGCCGACGTCGTCCGCCAGGTGGTCGCCCTCGGCGCGGCGCAGTACCTCGTCAAGCCGTTCACCTTCGCGACCTTCCACGACCGGCTGGAGCAGTACCGCGCATACCGCGAGCGCGCACGCGCGGCATCCGGAGCGGCGACCCAATCCGAAATCGATGCGATGCTGGGGGCGCTGCGCCCGACGGGGACGATCGCGTTGCCGAAGGGGCTGTCCCCCGCGTCGCTGGAACGCGTATCGCAGGCCGTCCGCGACGGCGGAGGGCTGTCGGCGACCGAAGCAGCCGATGCGTTGGGCATGTCGCGTGTCGCGGCCCGGCGCTACCTCGAGCACCTCGCGGATGCCGGTCGCGTGGACCGCGCGCCCCGCTACGGCACGCGCGGACGGCCGGAGACCGAGTACCGCTGGAGATGAGTCAGCAAGCGGCCCACCCGTCGGGACCATCCGATCCGGCCGGGTAGTCCTCCATGGGCACATCGCCGCGTCGCCACGCATCACGGACGGGCTGGACGATGCGCCAGCACTCCTCGGCGGCGTCTCCGCGGACGGCCAGCATGGCGTCGCCGTCGAGGATCGCGGCGAGCACCTCCGTGTAGGCGGCATGCGTGCCCAGACCGAGGTCGGCCTCGAGAGTGGCGCGGTGAAGGGCGAACGGCTCCTCGCCGCCGTTGACCGAGATCTCCATCGTGAGCTTGTCGGGCCCGAGGCCGAAGCGGATGACGGCTCCGCTCGCATCGCCGGTGAAACCGACTGGCAGGTGGCGCACGGGTCGCAGGACCACGTCGACTTCCGCACGCATGGCTGCCAGCGCCTTACCGGATCGCAGGGTGAACGGCACGCCGGCCCACCGGGCGTTTCGCACCTCGACGCGCACCTGCGCGAGCGTCTCGGTCTCCCGTGCGGGATCGACGCCCGGCTCGTCGACGTACGACGGCATCCGTTCCTCGCCCGCCGTGCCGGCGGTGTAACGGGCGCGGTGCGAGAAGCGCACGGCGTTGTCGTCCCACACGTGCGTCGCCCGCAGCACCGCCGCGGTGGCGTCACGTACGTCCGTCGCGGTGAGGGCCGCGGGGGGCTCCATCGCGACGACGGCCATCACCTGCAGCAGATGGCTTTGGATCATGTCGACGAGTGGCCCGGCGTGATCGTAGAAGCCCGCACGCCCCTCCAACCCGAGGGTCTCGTCGAAGCGGATCTCGACCCGCTCGATGTGCTCCGCTGACCAGATGGGCTCCAGAAGCCGGTTCGCGAACCGGGCGCCGAGCACGTCGAGAACGGTGGAGCGGCCGAGGAAGTGATCGACGCGGAAGACCTGCTCCTCGGGCAGCAGCTTCAGCAGTACCGCATTGAGTTCACGCGCGCTGGCTTCGTCCTCACCGAACGGCTTCTCCAACGCGAGGATCGTCCCCTCGGGCAGATCGGCCGGAGACAGCGCCGCGCAGGCGGCCGCCGCCGCAGCGGGCGGCACGGCGAAGTAGAGCACGAGCCGCCCCTCCGGGACGGCGCCGATCACCGCGCGCAGGCCCGCGGCGGTCGTCGCGTCGGCCGTGATGAACGGCGTCGACGCGACAGCGGAGAAGGCATCGTCCGCTCCGGCTTCCCGGAACGCGGTCCGCACACGTCGCCGCCACTGCGCGTCGCTGATCTCGGTGCGACCGACACCGACCAGATGCAGCTGCCGGGCCGGTTGCTGTCGCAGCAGATCGGCGAGCGCCGGCAGCAGCAGTCGCTGCGTCAGATCGCCGCTTGCCCCGATGATCACCAGTGTCGACACGTCAGCCATGTGCACACCCTATGTCGCCCGGTGCGGGGCGGCGCGGGGGCAGAATCATTCCGTGGCAGATGCATACGCGGGCCGGATCCCCTCCCCCACGCCCATCGAGGATTACGCGCTCCTGAGCAGCTGCCGCACGGCGGCCCTGGTCTCGCGCGACGGATCGATCGACTGGCTGTGCCTGCCGCGGTTCGATTCGGCATCCGTGTTCGCCGCCCTCCTCGGCGACGACCATCAGGGACGATGGGCGCTGCGGCCCGCCGATCCCGACGCGCGGGCGACACGGCACTACGACGGCGACACCTTCACCCTCATCACGCTCTGGGAGAGCGCGGACGGCGTGGCCGAGGTGCACGATTGTCTGCCCGTCGATCCCCGGCATCTCGACGTCGCACACCGCGTCGACCTGGTGCGCCGCGTCGTCGGCATCAGCGGCCGCGTCGCGTTCGAGCAGCAGGTGCGGCTGCGCTTCGACTACGCCCGCGCGCTGCCGTGGGTGCGCCAGACCGGGACGGCCGACGCCCCCGAGGTGACGGCGATCGCCGGACCGGATGCCGTGGCCCTGCGCGGTGCACCGTTGACGGCCACCGACCACGTGCACCGCGGCACGCTGAGCGTCGCCGCCGGCGAGCACCGCGACCTCACGCTCACCTGGCATGCCTCGCACCGCCCTGTTCCCGCCCCGCTCGACGTCGAGGATGCCCTGCAGTGCACGCGCGAATGGTGGAGCGCGTGGGCCGAACGCATCGACGTGCACGGACCGCACCGCGACGTCGTCGTGCGTTCGCTGTTGACCTTGCGCGCGCTCACGCACCGCGACACGGGCGGCATCATCGCCGCACCCACCACGTCGCTGCCCGAACAGTTCGGCGGCGAGCGCAACTGGGACTACCGCTTCGTCTGGTTGCGAGACGCTTCGCTGACGATCGAGGTGCTGCTCGGCCAGGGCTTCGCGCACGTCGTGGCGCACTGGCAGCGCTGGCTGCTGCGGGCGATCGCGGGCGACCCGGCCGACCTGCAGATCGTCTACGGCATCGCCGGCGAGCGCGACCTCATGGAACGGGAGCTCGGCGACCTGCCCGGTTACGGGGGTGCCGCGCCCGTGCGGATCGGCAACGGCGCGGCGCAGCAGTACCAGGCCGACGTGACCGGTGAGGTCATGACGTGCCTGTTCGCCGCGCGTGCGGCCGGCATCGAGCAGTCGGCGATCTCGTGGCCGCTGGAGCGCGCGCTGCTGCGCCGTGTCGAGGAGCGCATCGACGAACCCGATCAGGGCATCTGGGAGATCCGCGGTGCGCCGCAGGTTTTCGTGCACTCCCGGGCCATGGTGTGGGCGGCATTCGATCGCGGCGTGCGCTCGGTGCGCGAACACGGTCTGCACGGCCCCGACGCGCACTGGGAGCAGCTGCGCGACCGGGTGCGCGCCGACATCGACGCTCACGGAGTCTCCCCACGAGGCCATTTCGTGCAGCACACCGCGACGGACGCGGTAGATGCCTCGCTCCTGTTGCTTCCGACGGTCGGATTCTGCGCCGCGGACGACCCGCGCATGCTGGCCACCGTGGCCGAGATCGAGCGCACCCTCATGGTCGACGGTCTCGTGCTGCGCTATCGCACGGAGTCGGGGGTGGACGGGCTGGAAGGCACGGAGAACCCGTTCCTGGCGTGTTCGTTCTGGCTCGTCGAGCAGTACGCGGCGAGCGGCCGTCTCGCCGACGCGCGGGCGCTCATGGACCGCGCCTGTGCCCGCGCGAACGACGTCGGCCTGCTGTCCGAGGAGTACGACGTGGCCGAGAAGCGGCAGGCCGGCAACACCCCGCAAGCGCTCTCGCACCTGGCTCTCGTGCGCGCGGCATCCGCCCTCGCCCGCGCCGAGGCCGCAGCCGGCTGAGACGGCGATGCCCCCGACCGCGCCGGAGCGTGATCGGGGGCGTCGTCAGGAGTCACTCCCCGGCGAGACCGCCGAGCAGGTGACCGAAGGAACGTCCCTCTCCGAGGTAGTTCGCGGGGTCGAACGGGTCGTCGCTGCCGGCGGGCTGACGGCGCGCGACGGCCTCGGCCAGTTCGCGGGCACCGCGCTCGACGCGCGAGCTCAGCGGCGCGACCTGATCGGCCGCGGCGCCCCAGTCGCTGGATGCCGCGAACACACCCGTCGAGACGGCTTCGGCGTGCAGGTAGGCGAACAGCGGGCGGATGGCGTAGTCGATCGCGAGCGAATGCCGCGCCGTGCCGGCGTTGGCGCCGATCAGCACGGGCTTGCCCGTGAGCGCGTCGGGGTCGAGCACGTCGATGAACGACTTGAACAGACCCGAGTAGCTCGTGGAGAAGATCGGGGTGACCACGATGAGGGCGTCAGCCGACACGACCGTGTTGATGGCCGACTCCAGCGCGGGTGGAGCGAAGCCGGTCAGGAGGTTGTTCGTGATGTCGTGTGCGAGATCGCGCAGTTCGATCGTGTCGACGGTGGCCTGGATGGGCGCGCCGTCAGGACCCGTCAGCTCAGCCAGCGCCGCGACCGTCGCCGCCGCCAGGCGGTCGGCGAGCATGCGCGTGGACGAGGGATTCGACAGGCCGGCCGAGACCACGGCGACGCGACGCGCGCTCATCGGGTCGCCCCCACTCCGAACGCGGCACCGGCGGGGGCGGGGGCGTCCTGGTAGGGCGAGGGCCCGCTCAGGTTGTCACCGCGGTTGGCGCGCGGCGTCGCCTGGCGTGAGGGTCCGTCGCCGTAGGCGGCGCGGACCAGAGAGGCGTGCGTCGGGGCGTCCGGCACGTTCTCGGGACGGTCCTTCGCGAACTCCTTGCGCAGCACCGGCACGACCTCGCCGCCGAGGAAGTCGAGCTGCTCCAGCACCGTCTTCAGCGGCAGGCCGGCGTGATCCATGAGGAACAGCTGGCGCTGGTAGTCGCCGAAGATGTCGCGCATCCCCGCGTAGCGGTCGATGACCTGCTGCGGCGAGCCGACGGTCAGCGGCGTCATCTCGGTGAAGTCCTCCATCGACGGGCCGTGGCCGTACACCGGGGCGTTGTCGAAGTACGGACGGAACTGGTTCACGGCATCCTGCGAGTTCTTCGCCATGAACGCCTGGCCGCCCAGGCCCACGATCGCCGTCTCCGGTGCGCCGTGGCCGTAGTGCTCCCAGCGCTGGCGGTAGAGACCGATGAGGCGCTGGTAGTGCTCGGCCGGCCAGAAGATGTTGTTCGCGAAGAAGCCGTCGCCGTAATACGCGGCCTGCTCCGCGATCTCGGGCGTGCGGATCGAGCCGTGCCACACGAAGGGCGCGACGCCGTCGAGGGGCCGTGGGGTCGCGGTGAAGCCCTGCAGCGAGGTGCGGAACTTGCCCTCCCAGTCCACGACGTCCTCACGCCACAGCTTGTGCAGCAGCGCGTAGTTCTCGATCGACAGCGGAAGGCCCTGACGGATGTCCTTGCCGAACCAGGGGTAGACGGGCCCCGTGTTGCCGCGGCCGAGCATGAGGTCCATGCGGCCACCGGAGAGGTGCTGCAGCATGGCGTAGTCCTCGGCGATCTTCACCGGGTCGTTCGTGGTGATGAGGGTCGTCGAGGTCGAGACGATGAGCCGCTCGGTCTGGGCGGCGATGTAGGCCAGCGTGGTGGTCGGCGACGACGACCAGAACGGCGGGTTGTGGTGCTCGCCGAGGGCGAAGACGTCCAGGCCCACCTCCTCGGCGTGCTTGGCGATCTCGACGGTCGCGCGGATGCGCTCGGCCTCGCTGGGCGTGTGGCCCGTGGTCGGGTCCTGCGTGATGTCGCTGACGGTGAAGATGCCGAACTGCATCTGCGGGCTCTTCTCGTTCACGGTGTCCTTCGCCTTCCGGATGCCTCGGCATCCAATACATGCAAATGAATGTATCTGGTGCAACGCGTCCGTGTCCAGGCTATTCCCGTCGCCGACGGCGGTCACACGGCGCAACACAGGCGCGCGATGGCGCCGCAGCGGCCTACCCTCGCCTTCATGAGCGACCTGAACCTGCCCGTCCTCGACTTCGCCCTGCTCGACGCCGGCCCGGAACAGGCGGCGCTGTTCCGCGAGCAGCTGCGGGTGGCCACCCACGACGTGGGCTTCTTCTACCTCACCGGCACCGGCATCAGCGGCGAGCTCGAGGAGCGCCTGCACCGCGCCGCCCGGGACTTCTTCGCCCTGCCGGAAGCCGACAAGCTCGCGATCGAGAACGTGACGAGCCCGCACTTCCGCGGCTACACGCGCATCGGCGGCGAGCGCACCCAGGGCGAGGTCGACTGGCGCGAGCAGATCGACATCGGCCCCGAGCGGGATGCCGTGACGGACCCCGAGGCTCCCGACTTCGCGCGACTGATCGGGCCGAACCTGTGGCCGGCGGCCCAGCCGGAACTGCGCGATGTCGCGATCGCCTGGCAGGAGCACCTGACCGTCGTGGCGCGGACGCTGCTGCGCGCCTGGGCGCTCACCCTCGGCGCCCCCGAGGACTACTTCGACGAGCATTTCGGGGAGCCCTCTACGCTGCTGAAGATCGTGCGCTATCCGGGCTCGACCTCGCCGGAGCCCGCCCAGGGCGTCGGCGCCCACAAGGACTCGGGCGTGCTCACGCTGCTGTGGGTCGAGCCCGGCAAGGGCGGGCTGCAGGTCGAACGCGACGGGCAGTGGGTGGACGCGCCGCCGGTGCCGGGCGCGTTCGTCGTCAACATCGGCGAGATGCTCGAGTACGCGACCGGCGGCTACCTGATCGCGACGAATCACCGCGTGGTCTCGCCCCGGCATCCCGAGGACCGCATCTCCGTGCCGTTCTTCTTCAACCCGGCCCTCGACGCGCGGCTTCCGCTGATCGCACTGCCCCCGCAGCTCGCCGCCCAGGCCCGCGGGGTCACGCAGGACCCGTCGAACCCGATCCACGCCCGCTACGGCGAGAACGCCCTGAAGTCAAGGCTGCGCGCGCACCCCGACGTCGCCGAGCGCTGGCACGCCGACCTGCTCGCCGCCCGCGCCTGACGCCGGCGCCGGGCGTCAGCGCCTCACGATGCCGTGGAATGACGAGAGCCTCCCCACACCGTGGGGAGGCTCTCCAAGAACGTTTTGCGCGATTGAACGCTGGGCGCGAAGCCTTAGCGGCGCAGACCGAGACGCTCGATGAGCGAGCGGTAACGGTTGATGTCGATGTCCTGCAGGTAACCCAGCAGGCGACGACGCTGACCGACGAGCAGGAACAGGCCACGACGCGAGTGGTGGTCGTGCTTGTGCTCCTTGAGGTGCTCGGTGAGGTCCTTGATGCGCTGCGTCAGCATCGCGACCTGCACCTCGGGGGATCCGGTGTCACC
>NZ_MKRU01000026.1:0-15810 GCF_001897985.1 Microbacterium sp. 69-7
TGATCGTGTTCGTCGCGGGCATCGGGTGGTGGCAGTTGGGCATCACGCTGACGGCCTCGCTGATCGTCGCACGCTTCCTCTCGCCGCAGCCGGCGTTCGCGATCGCCGCGGCGATGCAGTCGGCGATCGTGATGGTCATCCCGGTGAGCGTGCCGTTCTTCCGGATGATCGACGGTCTCGTCGGGGGTGTCATGGCCCTGCTGGTGACGGCGTTGCTGCCGCGCAGCCCACAGCGTACGGTCGCGCGGGAAGGAGCGGCGCTGTTCTCGGCGTTCGACGGCGCCGTGTCGACCCTCGTGCAGGCCCTGCGCCGCGGTGACGCGGTGCGCGCAGAGCGCGGACTCACCAAGGCGCGCGCCCTTCAGGGGCTGGTCGACCAGTGGCGCGCCGGAATCGAGTCGGGTTCGGAGATCGCCCGCATCTCGCCGTTCCTGCGCCGCCAGCGCTCGGAGTTCCAGCGGCAGGAGCGCATCCGCCTGCACCTGGACCTGGCCACCCGCAATCTGCGCGTGATCGCCCGCCGCGTCGTCTACCTCTGCGATGACCGGCAACCGCGCCCGATCGCCGCCGACCTGCTCGCCGAACTTGCGGCCGGTGCGCGCCTCATCGCGGAGTCGCTCGGCGACATCTCCTACGAGCCGGCCGCCCGCGAAGCCGTCCGTGCCGTGGCGGCCCGTCTGGATCCCACCGTTCTCGCCGATCGCAGCTCGGCCGTCGATCAGACGCTCATCGGTGCGCTGCGCCCGCTGGCCGTCGACCTCATGACGGCGGCGGGGATGCCCGCCGACGAGGCGCGCGCCGCGATCCCGCGCGTGTGAGCGAGGCCGCCCCGAACCGCCGATGGCGCGCCGCCGAGGGCAGGCAATCTGCCGGGGAGAGGCAGAACGGCGCAGAATCCGCCTGTGCCGGGCAGATCGCCTGCGCTCGGTCGGCCGTTCGCCGACGGGCGCCGGTCAGACGACGGGAGCGACCAGGCTCCAGGGCACGGTGACCTCGCCCAGCCGCCAGCGCGCGCGACCGCCCACAGGCCAGCCCGCCGCGTGCATCGCGTCGAGCGCGGCGCGCCAGCGCTGCACCGGTCCGAACGACGCGGTGCCGACGGCGCGTGTCCACTCCTCGTCGAGGGTGCGCAGGAAATCGTGCACCGGCTCACCGGGCACGTTGCGGTGGATGAGGGCCTTCGGCAGCCGCTCCGCGGCGATCGACGGGGAGGCGAGTTCGCTCAGACGCAACGACAGCGTGAGCGTTCGTGGCGCGGCGTCGGCGCCGATCTCGACCCACGTGCAGATCCGGCCGAGCTCGTCGCAGGTGCCTTCCACGAGGATGCCGTCGGGATGCAGGCGCTGCGTCATGCGCGCCCACGCCTCCTTCACCTCGTGCTCGTCGTACTGCCGCAGCACGTTGAACGCCCGCAGCACCGCAGGTCGGCGCCCCTGCGGCGTCGGCACCTCGAACCCGCCGCGGGCGAAGGACACGTGAGCGTCGGGCGAGAACGCCGTGCGCCCCGCGCGCACGTCGACCAGCTGCGTGCGGGCCCGCTCGACCCGGGCCGGATCGATCTCCAGCCCGAGCACATCGACACCGGGGCGGGCGCGCCGCAGCCGCTCCTCGAGCTCGAGCACGGTAACGGCGCTCGCGCCGTATCCGAGGTCGATGACGAACGGATCGTCGGCGCGCCTCAGCACGGGATGCCGGGCGATCCAGCGGTCGATGCGGCGCAGCCGGTTGGTGTTCGTCGTGCCGCGCGTGATCTGACCGACCACCCCACGAGCGGGGGCTTTCTCCGGCGGCATCCCCCCATGATGCCAGCGCGCGCGCCGGTAGGATGACGATCATGACCGCGCCGTACACGCTGATCCTCCTCCGCCACGGGCAGAGCGAGTGGAACAAGACCAACCAGTTCACCGGATGGGTGGACGTCCGCCTCACCGAGCAGGGTCGCGGCGAGGCCGCGCGCGGCGGTGAACTGCTGAAGGATTCCGGCATCCTGCCCGATGTGCTGCACACGTCGCTGCTCAGTCGGGCGATCCAGACGGCCAACATCGCGCTGGACGCGGCCGATCGTCTGTGGATCCCCGTGAAGCGGTCGTGGCGCCTCAACGAGCGTCACTACGGCGACCTCCAGGGCAAGGACAAGGCAGAGACGCTCGAGCAGTTCGGTGAGGAGCAGTTCATGCTGTGGCGCCGCTCGTTCGATGTGCCGCCTCCCGCCCTTCCCGACGACTCGCCCTACAGCCAGGTGAACGACCCTCGCTACGCTGGCATCGACGGCGAGGTGCCGCGCACCGAGTCGCTGAAGATCGTGATCGACCGCCTCCTGCCGTACTGGGAGAACGAGATCGTCCCCGACCTGAAGGCGGGCAAGACCGTTCTCGTGACCGCGCACGGCAACTCGCTGCGCGGCCTGGTCAAGCACCTCGACGGCATCAGCGACGCCGACATCGCCGAGCTGAACATCCCGACCGGCATCCCGCTCGTCTACCGCCTCGGTGAAGACCTCATGCCGCTCGAGCCGGGTGCGTACCTCGACCCCGAGGCCGCCGCTGCCGGCGCCGCGGCTGTCGCGAGCCAGGGCAAGGGCTGAGGCTCAGCGGCCGTACGAATGCGAGAGGGGGATGCCGACCGGCATCCCCCTCATCGTTTTCCGCCTCCGCCGCGGCGGAGGCGACGTCTCACTCGACGCCGTCGACCGATTCGCCCTCGGCGATGATGACGGCGATGGTGTCGGTGTCGGGCGTCCAGTCGCCGGTAGCGAGGTAGGCCACCTTCTTGGCCACCGAGACGGCGTGGTCGGCGAAGCGCTCGAGGTAGCGGCTGGCCAGAGTCGCATCGACGGTGGCTCCTGCCTCGCCCTGCCAGTTCTCGCTCAGCACCTTCTCGAAGACGGCGAGGTGGTGGTCGTCGACCTTGTCGTCGAGCGTGCGCAGCGTTTCGAGGTAGCTGAGGTCCTCGGTGCGCAGCAGCTCGGTGAGGGTCTTCGCGACCTCGACGTCGAGTTCGCCCATCTTGGTGAAGGTGCCCTTCAGGCCCTTCGGGATGGCGCGCTCAGGGAAGCGCATGCGGGTGAGCTGAGCGATGTGCTCGGCGATGTCGCCCATACGCTCCAAGGAGGCGCTGACGCGCAGGGCCGCGACGACGATGCGCAGATCGCGGGCGACCGGCTGCTGACGAGCGAGGATCTGGATCGCCAGCTCATCCAGTGCGATCGCCTTGTCGTCGATCGTCTGGTCGGCTTCGATGACCTCTTCGGCAAGGGCGACGTCGCTGGTGCCGAAGGCGCGGGTGGCCTTGTCGATCGCCTCCGTGACCAGCTCGGCGATCTCGACGAGACGCGACTGCACGTCCTCGAGCGACTGGTGGAACACTTCGCGCATGAGAGGGCCTCTCTTCCGGCAAGCAGGCAGGCACGGTGCCGCCTCCTGACCCGGCGATCATCGCGGGCCAAGGTTAACGATCGGTGCCGCAGCGATGAACGTTGCCGACGCGGTTTCCGGCGTTGATCCGTATCGTGAATCTGCGGTGTCCAACCACCCTACGCTGGGACCCATGGAGTCCCTGCAGCCGGTGATCGCGCTGATCCTCGGCCTCGTGCTCGGCGGCGGAGTGGCCACGCTCGTCCTCATCGCGTTGCGGGCGCGTGACCGCGCGCGTGTCGCGGCATCCACCGCCCTGCCGGACGGGACGGCGGCCGTGCTCCAGGGGATGGACGAGGTCGCGGTCGTCGTCGACACCTCGCTGCAGATCGTCGCCGTCTCGGCGCCCGCGGAGTTGTTCGGCATGCACGAGGACTACGCGCTTCCCGGCGATGAGCTGCGCGCCCTCGCCCGGACGGTCCGCCGCACCGAGGCGCCGGAGACGCAGACGATGCGCCTCAAGCGCGGCGTCGAGCCGCGACTGGTCTCGGCTCGGGCGAGCGTGATCACGCCGCGGCTGATCCTCATCGTCATCCGTGACATCACGGAGCGGGAGCGCGTCGAGGAGATGCGCCGTGACTTCGTCGCCAACACCAGTCATGAGCTGAAGACGCCGGTGGGCGCGGTGAGCCTGCTCGCGGAGGCGGTCGAGTCGGCCGCAGACGATCCCGACCAGGTGCGTCATTTCGCCAGTCGCCTCAGCGCCGAGGCGGCGCGGCTCAGCCAGCTCACGTCGCGCATCATGAACCTGTCGCGGCTGCAGTCTGCCGACGATCTGACGGAACTGCGCGACGTGTCCGTCGACGAGGTCGTCGCCGCCGCCATCGAGTCGCAGTCGGTGGCCGCGGACTCCGCCGCCATCACCGTCGCCCGCGGGGGTGAACGGCACGCATACGTGCGCGGTGACGTCCAGGTGCTCACCGAGGCCGTCGCCAACCTGGTCGCCAACGCGATCGCGTACTCGCCGCAGGGCGGTCAGGTCGGCGTCGGCGTGAAACTCGACGGCGGCGTCGTCGAGATCGCGGTCACCGATCGGGGAATCGGCATTCCCGAAGACGAGCAGGAGCGCGTGTTCGAACGGTTCTACCGTGCCGACCAGGCGCGCTCGCGCCGCACCGGCGGCACGGGGCTGGGGCTGTCGATCGTCAAGCACGCGGTGCAGCGGCACGGGGGAGAGGTCGAGGTCTGGTCGCGTCCGGGGCGGGGCTCGACCTTCACCGTGCGACTGCCCGCCGTCCCTGCGCCCGACGACCTTCCCATTCCCAAGAAACGCAAGAAGAAGAAGGCCGCCCGCGATGGTGCGCGGGCGAAAGGAGAGAAGAAGCGATGACCCGCGTCCTGATCGTCGAGGATGAGCCCGATCTGGCCGATCCGCTCGCCTATCTGCTGCGCCGTGAGGGATTCGAGGTCGAGATCGCCGAGGACGGCCCCGCGGCCCTCGATGCGTTCGCCTCGCGCGGCGCCGACATCATCCTGCTCGACCTCATGCTCCCGGGGATGCCGGGAACCGAGGTGTGCCGTGTGGTGCGCTCGACCTCCAAAGTGCCCATCATCATGCTGACAGCGAAGGACTCCGAGGTCGATATCGTCGTCGGTCTCGAGCTGGGCGCTGACGACTACGTGACGAAGCCCTACTCGTCGCGCGAGCTGCTCGCGCGGATGCGGGCGGTGCTGCGACGCAGCGAAGGACCCGAGCTGGGGCTGGACGACAGCGTCGTCGACGGCGGAAGGGTCGTGCTGGACATCGACCGGCACACCGTCGCCGTCGACGGTGAGACCATCCCGATGCCGCTGAAGGAGTTCGAGCTGCTCGAGGTGCTCATGCGCAACGCGGGGCGCGTGCTGACGCGCGGCCAGCTGATCGACCGGGTCTGGGGGAGCGACTACTTCGGCGACACCAAGACGCTCGACGTGCACATCAAGCGCATCCGGTCACGGATCGAACGCAATCCGAGCGAGCCGGTCATGCTCCTGACCGTACGCGGGCTCGGCTACCGCTTCGAAGCCTGACGCGTCCGTCCCCCGCGACACGAAGATCGGCGGCGCCCCTCGTGAGGAGGGACGCCGCCGATATCCGTGAGCGCGATCAGCTCGCGGGAATGAAGTCCTTCAGGTACGACAGGGTGCCGTCCAGGACGGGAACGCGGTCTTCGACGGCCTCGCCGGTGCCGGACTGGAACGTCGTACGAACGTCGGTGCCGGGCTTGGCGGACAGGCCGGTGAACAGCAGCGGCTCCGCACCGTCGAAGCCGAGGCTGACGGTTGAGTGTGCGGGAACCCGCACCCGCTGCGTGTCGCCTTCGACGCCGACCAGCAGCGTCTCGTCGGTGTCGGTGTCGTTGACGATCGCCGCGAGGAAGTTGGCTTCGGTGCCCTTCTCGTTGGCGACGAAGAGCGCGTTGCGCACCTTCAGCGGTGCCGAGTGCACGATGTTGACACCTTCGGCGGCCGAGTAGCTGATGGTCGTGGCTTGCGGCGAGATCATGCTGCAGCCGGCGGTGGAGAGGACCACAACGGCGGCGAGGGCGACGGACGCGAGACGGCGCGTGTTCACGGATCCTCCTGGACGAGTCGGTGTGTGCTCATTCTATGCCGGGACGGGATACCGCCCCGTCGCCCATCGCCGCAGGTGCTCAGCCGGCGAACCTTAGCGTATGTCGCCTGTGGTATTCTGGACTTTGCCGAAAGGACATAACTGCATGCTTTTTGAGGTTGGCGAGACGGTCGTCTATCCGCACCACGGGGCCGCGACGATCATCGAGGTCAAGGACCGGATCATCAAGGGCGAGACCAAGAAGTACCTGAAGCTGAACGTCACGCAGGGAGACCTCATCATCGAGGTCCCTGCCGACAACGTCGACTTGGTCGGCGTCCGTGACGTGATCGGCAAGGACGGTCTCGAGAAGGTGTTCGATGTGCTGCGCGCACCGTTCACCGAAGAGCCCACCAACTGGTCGCGCCGTTACAAGGCCAACCTCGAGAAGCTCGCCTCCGGCGATGTCATCAAGGTGAGCGAGGTCGTTCGCGACCTGTGGCGTCGTGACCAGGACCGCGGCCTGTCCGCCGGTGAGAAGCGCATGCTTGCCAAGGCGCGCCAGATCCTCGTGTCCGAGATCGCTCTGGCGCTGAAGGCCGATGAGGATCACGCCTCGGGGGTCCTCGACGAGGTTCTCGCGAGCTGATCCCGGCATCCGCCGGAAGACGGCGCGCCACGTCGGTAGTGTCGGGTACATGAGCGACCCGTTGGTTCCCGTGCCCCACACCGCCGTGATCGTCGTCGCAGCTGGATCCGGTCAGCGGTTGGGCGCGGGTGTTCCGAAGGCGTTCGTGGGTCTCGACACCCACACGGTTCTGCGCCACGCGCTGGAGGGTGTGTTCGCCGCCCCGGCCGCGCAGGTCGTGATCGTCGCTCCCTCAGACCGCGTCGGTGATGCCCTGACCGAGGCGCGCGCCGTCGCCGGCGAACGGCACGACCTGGTCACGGTCGTCGCCGGCGGGCTCAGCCGGCAGGAGTCGGTGGCTGCCGGACTGCGGGCCGTGTGGCCCGACGTCGAGCGCGTGCTGGTCCATGACGCCGCGCGGGCTCTGACTCCGCCCGAGGTCTTCGCGCGCGTCATCGACGCGCTCACAGACGGCAAAGATGCGGTGCTTCCGGTGCTTCCTGTGGTCGACACCGTCAAACGGGTGTCCGGCGATCGCGTGCGCGAGCCGATCGATCGTTCCGAACTGGCGGCCGCGCAGACCCCGCAGGGATTCCGCCGCACGATTCTCGACGCGGCGTATGCCGCGGCATCCGCCGAGCACACCGACGACGCCGCACTCGTGCAGAGCATGGGAACACCGGTGTGGACGGTGCCCGGCGATGAGCGGAGCTTCAAGATCACCACTCCGGGCGATCTCGACCGCGCGCGAGCCCTCCTGGCTGTCGCGCCGGTGAGGCGCACCGCGCCGGTGCCGCGCGTCGGCGTCGGCACCGACGTGCATGCCGTCGGCGGTAGCGGCGATCTCTGGCTGGCCGGACTGCACTGGCCCGGTGAACCCCCGCTGCACGGTCATTCGGACGGGGATGCCGTCGCGCACGCCATCGTGGACGCCGTGCTCGCCGCCGCGGGACTCGGCGACATCGGCACCCATTTCGGAACCGATCAACCGCAGTACGCCGGCGCCCACGCCGAGGCGTTCCTGGCCCGCACGCGGGAGCTGGTCGAGGCCGCCGGCTTCTCGATCGGCAACGTCTCGGTGCAGGTGCAGGCGCGCCGCCCGCGCTTTGCCGCGCGCCGCGCGGAAGCCGAACATGCCCTGTCTGCGGCGCTCGGTGCGCCCGTCGCCGTATCGGCGACCACGACCGATGGGCTCGGCTATACGGGAACGGGCGACGGCGTCGCCGCCTTCGCCGTCGCGCTCGTCTACTCTGTGTGAGCCCCCACGCCCGCGCCGCTGTCGCGTCTCGCGCGCGCGGGTAGGCTGGAGCGGTGACGGTCCGGCTCTACGACACCCAGGTGCAGGCGTTGCGCGACTTCGCGCCGCAGGATCCGGCGAACGTCACGATGTACGTGTGCGGTCCGACGGTGCAGTCGGGTCCCGGCATCCATCATCTGCGTGCGGCGCTCGCGTTCGACCTGCTGCGTCGCTGGCTCACCCGCCGTTTCGGACGCGTGACGTTCGTGCGCAACGTCACCGACATCGACGACAAAGTCCTGCAGAACGCCACCGCTGATGAGCCCTGGTGGGCGCTGGCGTATCGCGTGGAGCGCGAGTTCGCGTACGCGTATGCCGCGATCGGCATCCTCGCGCCGACCTACGAGCCGCGCGCCACCGGATCGATCCCGCAGATGCAGGAGCTGATCGCCACCCTCATCGAACGCGGTCATGCCTACGCCGCGGCCGGTGACGTCTACTTCGAGGTGCGTTCGTGGTCCGCCTACGGAGAGTTGACCCATCAGAGCATCGACGCGATGGAGCCGGCGACCGATGCGGACCCGCGCGGTAAGCGCGACCCGCGGGATTTCGCCCTCTGGAAGAGCGCGAAGAGCGATGAGCCGGCGGATGCCGTGTGGGAGAGCCCCTGGGGGCCGGGCAGACCCGGCTGGCACATCGAGTGCTCCGCCATGAGCCGCCGCTACCTCGGCGACTCCTTCGACATTCACGGCGGCGGCATCGACCTGCGCTTCCCGCACCACGAGAACGAGTTGGCGCAGTCGCGTGCGGCGGGTGACGCGTTCGCGCGCTACTGGGTGCACAACGGCCTGGTCACGGTCGGCGACCAGAAGATGTCGAAGTCGCTCGGCAATCATCTGCTCGCGCTGGACGTGCTGGCCGACCGCGACCCGCTCGTCGTGCGCTACGCCCTCGGCGCGGCGCACTACCGGTCCACGCTCGATCTCACCGCGGCATCCTTCGACGAGGCCGAGGCGGCCCTCGAGCGCATCCGAACGTTCCAGCAGCGGGCCGCGCGGGTGCTCGGCACTGCGGTGCCGCTGGTGGCCGCCGACATTCCCGAGGCGTTCGCTGCCGCGATGGACGATGACCTCGGCGTTCCGCAGGCGCTCGCGGTCGTCCACGAGACCGTGCGCGCTGGAAACGCGGCGTTGGATGCGGGTGATCGGGATGCCGCGGCCCGCGCTTTCGTCGAAGTGGGCCGCATGACCGGCGTTCTCGGTATGAATCCGGCCGACCCGAAATGGCGACCCGAAGCAGGTGCTGCCGAGGCGCGCGCCCTGGACGCGCTGCTGCAAGCAATGATCACCCAGCGTGCGCAGGCGCGCGCGAACAAGGACTGGGCGGCCGCCGACCGTCTTCGCGACGCGATCGCGGCGGCCGGCGTCGTCCTCGAGGACGGTCCCGACGGGACCCATTGGAGTCTGAATGATGGCTAAGCCGGGCAACCCCTCCGCGGGCAAGGGCAAGAAGAAGGGCCCACTCACGGGCACGGGCGGCAACGGACGCAAGGCGCTCGAGGGCAAGGGGCCGACTCCCAAGGCCGAGGACCGCAGCTGGCACGTCGCCGGCAAGCGCAAGGCCGCCATGGAGCGCTACGCCGCCGCCGGCGGCAAGGGGCGCCCCGGTCAGAAGCCGGCGCCGTCCCGCGCGCCGAAGGCCAAGGCCGGCGACGACACCGAGAACGTGACCGGGCGCAACTCCGTGCTCGAAGCTCTGCGTGCACGCATCCCGGCGACGGCGTTCTACATCGCCCAGCGCGTCGAGATGGACGATCGCGTCAAGGAGATGCTGTCGATCGTGACCCAGCGCGGTATCCCCGTGATGGAGGTCACCCGCCCCGAGCTCGACCGTATGGCCGGCTTCGACGGCGTGCACCAGGGTGTCGCGCTCAAGGTGCCGCCGTACGAGTACGCGCACCCCCAGGACCTGCTGGAGGAGATCATCGGAAAGGGGCAGACGCCGCTGATGGTCGCGTTGGACGGCATCACCGATCCGCGCAACCTCGGCGCGATCATCCGCTCCACCGCCGCCTTCGGCGGTCAGGGACTCATCATTCCCCAGCGCCGTTCGGCCGGCGTCAACTCGGCCGCGTGGAAGACGAGCGCCGGCGCCGCGGCCCGGGTTCCGGTCGCGATGGCACCGAATCTGACCACGACGCTCAAAGAGTTCAAGAAGCAGGGCGTGTTCGTGCTCGGTCTCGATGGCGGCGGCGACGTCGCGCTGCCCCAGCTCGAACTGGCAGATCGGCCCGTCGTCATCGTCGTCGGCTCGGAGGGCAAGGGGCTGTCACGGCTGGTCACCGAGACGTGCGACCAGGTCGTGTCGATCCCGATCTCCTCCGCCGCAGAGTCGCTCAACGCCGGCATCGCGGCATCCGTCGCGCTCTACCAGGTCTCCACCATCCGCGCCGCGTCCGGGTGACGCCCGCTCCACCTGCACGCCGATCCGAAAGGAAGCACTGAGATGGCCATCATCGCCGTTCTGGGAGGCACCGGCTTCGCCGGTCGCCACATCGTCTCCGAGGCTGTGGACCGCGGGCACACCGTGCTGTCGGTGTCACGGTCGGTGGCCGCAGACCGCGTGCCCGGTGCGACCTACGTCGAGGGGACGCTGCTGGACATCCCCGGGCTGGTGACGCAGCTGGAGGGCGCGGACGTGGTGATCAGCGCCGTCGCGCCGCGCGGTGCGATGGAGGGCCTCGTCCGGCCCAACCTGGAGGCGCTGAACACCGTGCTGCCCGAGAGCGTGCGGCTGGGCGTCATCGGCGGCGCCGGCGGGAGCCTCGTCGCTCCCGAGGGCCCTCGCGTCGTCGACGTCGACTTCCCCGACGCCTTCAAGGCCGAGGCGCTGGAGATGATCGGTGTTCTGGAGGACCTTCAGGGCGAACAGACCGGTCGCGACTGGTTCTTCGTCCACCCCGCCGGCGGCTTCGGCGGCTTCAACCCGGGCGAGCGGACGGGCACCTACCGGGTCGGTGGCGATGTCATCGTCACGGATGCCGAGGGGCAGTCCTACATCTCCGGCGCCGACCTCGCGGTGGCGGTGCTCGACGAGATCGAGAACCCGCAGCACTCGCGCCGGCGCTTCACCGTCGGGTACTGACGCGCTCTCTCGTCGGGTTCAGACCAGGTCGCGCCAGTCGACGTCCTCGTCGTCGTCGTCGATCGTCGAGATCGCCGAGGTGATCACCGGAATCGCCATCGTCTCGGTGGGGGGACCCATCACCGTGGCCTCGTCCCGGCGGTGACGCAGCACGTCATCGATGTAGGACGAGACGACCTCGGCGATCGGCACCGACTGTCCTCGCGCTTGCGACATGTACCAGCGGTGTTCGAGGACCTGGTGGAACACCTCGGCGGGTTCGAGTTTGGCGCGCAGATCCCAGGGGATCGCCTTCACGACCGGTTCGAACACGCGGGTGAGCCACTCGTGCGCCACCATCTCCTCGTCGGAGCCGAGTCGTGAGACGCGGGCACGGAACGCGTCCATGTCGTTGAGCAGGCGCCGGGCCTGGTTCTCCTCGACGTCCAGTCCCGTCAGACGCAGAAGGCGCCGCTGGTGGTGGCCGGCGTCGACGACCTTGGGCTGAATCGACACCGTGGTGCCGTCCGGCGTGGTGCGGATCGACATCTCGCCGATGTCGAAGCCGAGATCGTTCAGGCGTTTGACCCGCTCGGTGATGTGCCAGGCCTCACCGGCGGCGAAGGTCTCCTTGTCGGTCAGCGCCGCCCAGAGCGAGCGGTACGACGACATGATGCCGTCGGCGATCGCGACGGCATCCACGCCGCCTTCGAGACGGCCGCCGGCTTCGAGGTCCATGATCTCGCCGGCGATGTTCGTGCGGGCGACGTCGAGGTCGTGCTCGCGCTGACCGCGCGTCAGGCCGCTCTCGTGCAGCTCGCCGGTCTCGGCGTCGACCAGGTAGGCGGCGAAGGCCCCCGCATCCCGTCGGAAGAGCGTGTTCGACAGCGACACGTCACCCCAGAAGAAGCCGACGGTATGCAGGCGCACGAGCAGCGCGGCGAGGGCGTCGACGAGCCGGCCGGCGGTGTCGGGTCGCAGCACCTGTGTGAACAGGGCGCGGTAGGGGAGCGAGAACTTCAGATGCGCCGTCACGAGCGCGGCCGGCAGCGGGTCGCCCTTGGGTGTGCGACGACCGTCGATCACCGCGACCCGTTCCACGCACGGCACGTCGAGGCGGCCGAGGGAGCCCAGCATGTCGTACTCGCGGCGGGCCATCTCGCCGGTCGTCTCTTTGACGGCGACCACGCGGCCCGACAGGTCCGCGAAGCGGACGAGGTGTCGTGACAGGCCCTTCGGCAGCGAGACGATCGTGTCTTTGCCCCACTCGTCGAGCGGGGTGGACCAGGGCAGGGACAGCAGGCCTGCGTCGACACTGCTCGCGGTGATCGTGAGGGAGTGGGCCACGCGGGTCTTCGCTTTCGTGGGGGATACGCCGCGGCGCGGGGGTCCGGTCCGTGGAACCGGGCCCCCGCGCCGCGTCTGGTCGGATCAGGCCGAGGCGATCGCCTTCTTGGTGAGGCGCTCGCCCGACTCGATGTCGAACGCGTGCACGTGGTGCGGCACGGGGGCGAGGACGACCGTCTCGCCGGCGTTCGGGTGGTTGCGGCCGTCCACGCGCGCGACGATGTCGGTGCGCTTTCCGGCGATCTCGGTGTGGCCGTAGAGGTAGCCGTCCGCGCCGAGCTCCTCGACGAGGTCGACGGTCACCGACAGGCCCTGGCCGTCGGCCGGGTTCACGATGATGTCCTCGGGGCGGATGCCGGCGGTGACCTGGGTCGCGCTGGTGGGACGGTCGATGTCGGCGTCGACGACGGCGGTACCGAACTGGATGCCGCCGGCGCTCGCGAGGTCGACCTGGAACAGGTTCATCGCGGGCGAGCCGATGAAGCCGGCGACGAAGACGTTGTTCGGCTTCTCGTACAGGTCACGCGGCGTGCCGACCTGCTGGAGCAGACCGTCCTTGAGCACCGCGATGCGGTCGCCCATGGTCAGAGCCTCGGTCTGGTCGTGGGTGACGTAGACGGTCGTGACGCCGAGGTTGCGCTGCAGCGACGCGATCTGGGTGCGCGTCTGCACGCGCAGCTTCGCGTCGAGGTTCGACAGGGGCTCGTCCATGAGGAACACCTGGGGCTTGCGCACGATCGCGCGGCCCATCGCGACACGCTGACGCTGACCGCCCGAGAGGGCCTTCGGCTTGCGGGTCAGGTAGTCCTCGAGGTCGAGGAGCTTCGCGGCCTCGAGCACGCGCTGGGCGCGCTCTTCCTTGCCGACGCCGGCGATCTTCAGCGCGAAGCCCATGTTCTCGGCGACCGTCATGTGCGGGTACAGCGCGTAGTTCTGGAACACCATCGCGATGTCGCGGTCCTTCGGCGGGATGTCGGTGACATCGCGATCGCCGATCAGGATGCGGCCGGAGTTGACCTCTTCGAGGCCGGCCAGCATGCGCAGCGACGTCGACTTTCCACAACCGGACGGGCCGACGAGGACGAGGAACTCGCCGTCACCGACCTCGAGGTTGAGCTTGTCGACGGCCGGGCGGGTGCCGCCCGGGTACAGACGGGTTGCGTTGTCAAAGGTGACGGACGCCATGTTTTCTTCTCCTTCACCGGCAGGTACGTGCCGGACGATCCGTAGTGATGGAATGAGCGGGGGCTTGGCCCGCACGTCCCGCGATGGACGCGTTCTCAGTATCGCACGTTCTCCTCCGCGAGGAAGAGGCCTCGTCTGGGCATTTCACAGGCTCGCTGGCTAGCATCGACACATCGCCCTGCTCCGTCCGCGACGCTGGACCCGATCCGAATCGTGACGACCGGGATGCACCGCGATGTGCCCTCGAGCTGCCTCCCACAGAAGGTCCCATGTCCCACGACGCCGCCCCGAACGAGCCCACGCCTGCTGGCCGCCGCGATGCGGTGCGCGAGAAGGCGCAGCTCGTCCACGCGAAGCAGTCGCGGGCACGCGTGCTGCGCCGCTCGGCGCTCGCCGTCGTCGCCGCCGCCGCCGTCGTCGCGGTCGCGGTCGCGGTGTCGTGGGCGGTGCGCTCCAACAGCGATCGGCCGCAGCTGCAGCCGGCCGACGCCACCGCCGACGGCTTCCGGGTGACGTCGGTGTCTTCGGTCTCGCCGGGAACGCCGATCGACGGCGCGAGCCCGGCGCCCACGGCTGCGGCCGAGCCGCAGGCGACACCCTCGCCGTCCACCTCGGCATCCGTCGTCGACATCCACGTCTACGTCGATTACCTCTCGCCGGCGGCGCGACAGTGGCAGCTCGCCAACGCGAAGCAGCTGGCGTCGTGGGTGTCGGACGGGGCGGCGACCCTGACCTACCACCCGGTCTCGATGCTCACCGCCAAGTCGAACGGAACGAAGTACTCGTTGCGCGCGGCGAGCGCAGCCGCGTGTGTCGCGACTCTCGATCCGTCGAAGTTCTTCAGCTTCAACAACGACCTCCTCACCCGTCAGCCGGCTGTCGACTCCGACGGCTTCTCCGACAAGGAACTCGCCGACATCGCCCAGGCGAACGGCTCTGACGATCCGAAGCGCCTTCGCGACTGCATCGAGACCGAGTCGTACTCGTCGTGGGTGAAGGGTGCCACCGAGCGGGCGATCAGCGGCATCCCAGGCACGAACGGGCTCACCCTGACGGGAACGCCCATGGTCGTGGTGAACGGCCAGCAGTACGTGGGCGACATGACGGATGCCGCCGAGTTCTCGCAGTTCGTGCTCACGAGCGCGAGCGGGGCGTACTACAAGTCGCAGACCGCGACGCCCACGCCCACCGTGAAGCCGACGGCCGCGCCGTAAGTCGGGCCCCGTGTCCGCGTCGCGCATGACGTGAGCGGCGACCCGTCACGACGGACACGTCGACCGCGGAACGCGGATCATAAGCCGCTGAGGGACGTGTACCAGTCCCCGGCGCGGATGCCTATGATCACTCCCTGGTCCGCGTCTGGGATGACGACGTTGGTTCCCTCCGTCGTCGAGTTGATGAGCGAAGGATCCTCGGGGTCCGATGCGAGCGGAAGATCGGGCGTGGGCTGCGCTCCTCGCTTCTTGGCTTCATCGACGGTCTGGCCCACGACGATGCCGGAGGCGGTGTGGATAGGCAGTGTTCCAACCCGTGGCGCGGTGACGTATAGGAACGTCCCCCGACACCCGGCATCGCACTCGTCGGGGCTGAAGACCGTGGTGATCGTCAGGCTGTCCCACGTGAACGTGGATGTGAACTTCGCGCCTTCCGGCCCGCCGGGCTTTGTTTCCTCAATGCCGGCCGACCCGGCTGCGGCACTGATCGCCTGAGCGAACGGCGTGGGACGCGGCACGTCGATGTCGGGCTGGGTGTAAAGGTAGGTGTGGGAGTTGGGGTGGTGATCGGAGCTGGTGACGTCGGCGGCTGGGTGTGTGAAGCGGTCGGAAGCGGCGAGGGCTGCGCCGTTGTACATCCTGCGAGGATGACCGCGACGACGCCCAAGACAACTGCCTGCGTCAATGTGCGTGTGACGCGGCGCATCACGTACGCTCATAGGCGCGGGGTATCCCGTGGTCGTCCGGACTTCCGGGCCCGCCGGCTTGGCGCAATTGGTAGCGCACCGTACTTGTAATACGGGGGTTGCAGGTTCAAGTCCTGTAGCCGGCACCGTTTTCTTGCAATGCCCGCCGTCGCGACCTCCGTTCAGCCGAGGCTGACCGACTGATAGTAGGCGACGGCTGCCCAGACGAGCACGCCCACGCCGATCATCAGAGTGCCGACGCCGACGAACTGCCAGATGACGAGTCGGCGCTCGGGGGCGAGGAGGTCGCGAAAGGCCATGCGGTGATCGTAGCGAGTCCGCTGTGTCCATCGCGTGTCCAGCGCGTTATCCGGCTCTTCGGACATTCGGTGGGGGTCATGGGGTGAGTCCGCCGGCGGCGAGGAGCATGCGGAGGCGGTAGTT
>NZ_MKRU01000027.1:0-9585 GCF_001897985.1 Microbacterium sp. 69-7
CAAGAACAAGACCGGCTACAAGAAGCGCCAGGGCCACCGTCAGGACCTCACGCGCGTCAAGATCACCGGCATCAAGTAAGCGGAAGAGGCAGACGAGATGGCACACAAGAAGGGCGCAAGCTCTACCCGTAACGGTCGTGACTCCAACGCCCAGCGACTGGGCGTGAAGCGTTTCGGCGGCCAGGCCGTCAGCGCGGGCGAGATCCTCGTTCGCCAGCGCGGTACGCACTTCCACCCGGGCGCCAACGTCGGCCGCGGCGGAGACGACACGCTGTTCGCCCTCGCCGCCGGTGCGGTCGAGTTCGGCACGAAGGGCGGCCGCAAGGTCGTCAACATCGTCGCCGCGGCGGAGTGACCGCGCGTTCGACCACGAACATGAGGTGAGGGGCGGGCTTCGGCTCGCCCCTCCTTCGTTACATCCCCTTTCCTCCTTCCCCACCTTTCCGTCAGGAGACCGACATGGTGACCTTCGTCGATCGAGTGACGCTCCATCTGCGCGCCGGCAAAGGCGGTAACGGCTGTGTGTCCGTGCGCCGCGAGAAGTTCAAGCCGCTCGCCGGCCCCGATGGTGGCAACGGAGGCCACGGAGGCGATATCGTCCTCGTCGCCGACCCGCAGGTGACGACGCTGCTGTCGTACCACCACTCGCCGCACCGGTCCGCCGGAAACGGCGGGTTCGGCATGGGCGACAACCGCTCCGGCGCCGCGGGCGAAAGCCTGGAGCTCGCCGTTCCGGTCGGCACCGTGGTGAAGGATGCCGACGGGGAAACGCTCGCGGATCTCGTCGTCCCCGGCACCCGCTTCGTCGTCGCCCCCGGCGGTCAGGGCGGGCTCGGCAATGCCGCTCTTGCGAACCCCAAGCGCAAAGCGCCCGGCTTCGCACTGCTCGGTACGCCCGGGTGGGAGGGTGACGTCCTCCTCGAGTTGAAGACGGTCGCCGATGTCGCCCTCGTCGGCTTCCCCTCCGCCGGCAAGTCCAGCCTCATCGCGGCGATCTCCGCAGCACGCCCCAAGATCGCCGACTACCCGTTCACGACGCTGCATCCGAACCTGGGCGTCGTGCAGGCCGGCGACACGCGCTTCACCGTAGCCGACGTACCCGGACTCATCGAGGGCGCGAGCGAGGGCAAGGGGCTGGGACTCGAGTTCCTGCGCCATGTCGAGCGCTGCACCGCACTCGTGCACGTCCTCGACTGCGCGACCCTGGAACCCGGTCGTGACCCGCTGAGCGATCTCGACGTGATCCGCGAGGAACTCGCGAACTATCCGGTTCCCGAGGGACAGACGCCGCTGCTCGATCGCCCGCAGCTCGTGGCTCTGAACAAGGTCGACGTGCCCGAGGCCAAGGATCTCGCCGACTTGGTGCGCCCCGATCTGGAAGAGCGCGGCTACCGGGTGTTCGAGATCTCGACGGTCAGCCACGAGGGTCTGCGACAGCTGACGTTCGCGCTGGGCGACATCATCGCGCAGCATCGCGTGCAGGTGGCGGAGGCCCCTGCAGCGGAGCGCATCGTGATCCGCCCCAAGGGCGCGCAGAAGGACTTCGAGATCCGCGTCGAGGGCGGGACCTACGGAAACGTCTATCGCATCCTCGGCGACAAGCCGCTGCGGTGGGTACAGCAGACAGATTTCCAGAACGAAGAAGCGGTCGGCTTCCTCGCAGATCGCCTCGAGAAGCTGGGCGTCGAGGACGAGCTGTTCCGCGTGGGGGCCGTCGCGGGCTCGACGGTCGTGATCGGGCCGGGCGACGGCATCGTGTTCGACTGGCATCCGTCGCTCTCGTCGGCCGCCGAACTGATGACGGCTCCGCGCGGCACCGACCCCCGTCTCGACCTGAACCCGCGCCGCACCACATCACAGCGACGCGAGCGCTATCACGAGCGGATGGACGCCAAGGCGGAAGCCCGGGCGGAACTCGAGGCCGAGCGCCTCGGGGTGCCGGACTTCTCCTTCGACGGAGAGGATGACGAGCAAGCGTGAGCGTGCACGATCGGTCCGGCATCGCGGGGGCGCGTCGCGTCGTCGTGAAGGTGGGCTCCTCTTCCATCAGCGGCGACAACCATCACCGCATCGAATCGATCGTCGACGCACTCGCGGCCGCACACGCCCGCGGCACGCAGGTCGTGCTGGTCTCCTCCGGCGCGATCGCCACGGCGCTGCCTCTGCTCAACCTCGACGGCCGGCCCTCCGATCTCGCGACCCAGCAGGCGGCGGCCGCGGTCGGTCAGAACGTGCTCATGTGGCGCTATCAGACCACGCTGGAGCGATACGGGCTTCTCGCCGGCCAAGTGCTGCTGACGGCCGGCGACCTCGAGAACGCCGCACACCGCGCCAATGCCCGCCGCGCAGTGGATCGGCTGCTGGGTCTGGGTGTTCTGCCCATCGTCAACGAGAACGACACCGTCGCGACGCACGAGATCCGCTTCGGCGACAACGATCGCCTCGCCGCCCTCGTGGCCGAGCTGATCGGGGCCGATGCGCTCATCCTTCTCAGCGACATCGCATCGCTGTACACCCGTCCGCCGTCCGAGCCCGGCGCCGAAGCGATCCACACGGTGCCCTACGGCGACGACCTCAGTCGCTTCGAGTTCGGATCGGTCGTCGTCAACAGCGTGGGCACCGGGGGAGCGGCCACCAAGGCATCCGCGGCACGCCTGGCCGCGGCATCCGGCATCGGCGTGCTCGTCACCAGTGCCGACCTCGTCGAGCAGGCACTGTCGGGCGACGACATCGGCACCTGGTTTGCTCCGAACCCCGAAACGCCGCCGCGCGTGGGCACCACGCCGTTGCCCACGGTGAGCTCGGTCTGACCCCGCCGCCCACGTCGGAGGCCGGGGCACCGCTCGGTAGAATGAGCGGATGACCACCGTCTCCGTCGACGCGCCCACCGCCGCACGTCACCGCATCGAACGTGCGCACGAGGCGGCGCGCGGCGTGGGACTGCTGACCGATGCGCAGAAGGCCGAGGCGCTGCGCGCGATCGCGGACGCGATCGAGGCAGCCACCGACGACATCGTCTCGGCGAACACCGTCGATCTCGAGCGCGGAGAGCGCGAAGGCCTGTCCGACGGCCTCCGCGACCGCCTTCGCCTCGACCGCGCGCGGGTTGCGGCCCTCGCCGCTGCCGTGCGCGACGTCGCCGAGCTGCCCGACCCGGTCGGCCGCGTGCTGGACGAGCGCACGCTGAGCAACGGTGTGCGCCTGCAGAAGGTCTCGGTGCCGTTCGGCGTCGTCGGCTCGATCTACGAGGCCCGCCCGAACGTCACCGTGGACATCGCCGCGTTGGCGCTGCGTTCCGGCAACGCCGTCGTCCTGCGCGGTGGCACGGCGGCGCAGGCGACGAACGCCGCACTCGTGTCCGCCATGCGCGATGCCTTGGCGGGCCGAGGGATCGACCCCGAAGCGATTCAGACCGTCGACGACTTCGGCCGCGAGGGCGCGCACGCACTGATGCAGGCACGCGGTCTCGTGGACGTGCTGGTCCCGCGCGGCAGCGCGCAGCTCATCGAGACCGTCGTCACGCAGTCAGCCGTCCCGGTGATCGAGACCGGTGCCGGTGTGGTCCACATCGTCCTGGACTCGTCGGCTCCGCTCGAATGGGCCGAGCAGATCGTCGTGAACGCCAAGGCTCAGCGGCCGAGCGTCTGCAACGCAGTGGAGACGGTTCTCGTCCTGCGTGACGCTGCCGAGCGGCTGGTGCCTCCGGTGGCCGCCGCGCTGCAGGAGGCCGGGGTCACCGTCCACGGCGACGAGACCGTGCGCGAGCTCGTCGTGGACGCCGTGGCAGCGACGGACGCCGATTGGTCGACCGAGCACATGAGCCTCGACCTCTCGATGCGCGTCGTGGACGACCTCGACGAGGCACTGGCCCATATCCGTCGCTACTCGACCCATCACACGGAATCGATCGTGACGACGGATGAGGCCCGAGCAGAGCGGTTCCTCGCCGAAGTCGACTCCGCCGTGGTGATGGCGAACGCGTCGACGCGCTTCACCGACGGCGGCGAGTTCGGCTTCGGCGCCGAAGTCGGGATTTCGACACAGAAGCTGCACGCCCGAGGGCCGATGGGCCTTCCCGAGCTCACCAGCACCAAGTGGCTGGCGCGTGGGTCCGGGCAGATCCGTATCTGACGGCCTAAACTGAACAGACCCGACTTTCGAAGGAGTCCGAATGACCCTCGCCACGACCCTCGCCCTCGCTGCGGCGCAGGCAGAGCCTCACGGCAACGTCCAGGCCCAGACGTTCATCTTCGGCCTGATCGCGTTCATCGTGTTCCTGGCGCTGGGACTGGTCACGGTGTCCTACCGCAACGTGGCGAACCGTCACTCGCACAAGGCCGAGGCCTACGCCAAGGCGCACCCCGTCGACCAGGCGCAGGTGGGACACGGCCACCACTAGGACGCCGGCATGACCTCGATACGCGCCCCCCGCATCGGGGTCATGGGTGGAACCTTCGACCCGATCCACCACGGACACCTCGTGGCGGCGAGCGAAGTCGCTCAGTCGTTCGACCTGGACGAGGTGATCTTCGTTCCGACCGGCATGCCGTGGCAGAAGGACAAGGAGAAGGTCACCGCCGGTGAGCATCGGTATCTGATGACCGTCATCGCGACGGCATCCAATCCGCAGTTCACGGTCAGCCGCGTCGACATCGATCGCGCCGGACCCACGTACACGATCGACACCTTGCGCGATCTGAAGAGCACACGTCCCGACGCGGAGCTCTTCTTCATCACGGGAGCCGATGCGATCGCCCAGATCCTCGGATGGCGCGATCATGATGATCTCTGGGACCTGGCCCACTTCGTGGCGGTGTCCCGGCCGGGACATGTCCTGTCCACCGAGGGCCTTCCCGAGGACGTCGTCAGCAGACTCGAGATCCCCGCCCTGGCGATCTCGTCCACCGACTGCCGTGAGCGGGTGAACCGAGGCCACCCGGTGTGGTACCTCGTCCCCGACGGCGTCGTCCAATACATTGCGAAGCACCACCTTTACCGGAGCGAGGCATGAGCACACCCGACCAGCCCGATACTCCCCAGCTGACCCGCCGTCAGTTGCGCGAGATGCGCAACACCGCCTCGACGCCGGTGATCACCCCCGCGGATGCCGAGAAGGCAGAACGTCCGGCCGAACCGGCCCCTCCCGTCGTTGCTCCGCTGCCGCGCGCGGCCGAACCCGTCGAGGTGGCCGAGGCACCGCCCGCGGTGGCAGATGTCGACGTCGAAGCGCCGTCGTTCACGCGCCGCGCCGCGCGCCGCCAGGAGCGGCTGCGGACGGCCTCGGTGCCGGTCGCCGACGAGACACCAGCCCCCACCGCGACCAGTTCCGAGACAGGTTCCGAGGCCCGCCCAGAAGACGTCGCCCCGGCGGATGCCATGGCGGAGAACGCCCCCGAGATCGCACAGGACGAGGAACGTCCCGTGGTCGCGCCGACGTTCGGTTCAGGTCTCCTTGCCGGCGAGAGCGTGGAGATCGACCTCCCGGCATCCTTCGATCAGCTCTTGACGCGCGGCAGCACCGCCACGGGGGCACTGTCGGCGCCCAATGCGCTGATCCTGTCGCAGACACCGGAGACCGGTGCGCTCGTCTCGCCGATCACGGGCACAGGAGAAGTCCTCATCACCGGGACGTTCTCGCTTCCCGAGTCGTTCGGGTCGACCGGCACCATGCCGGGTCGCGCCGACAACAAGGAGACGGACGCCGTCCTCGTCGACGGCGAACTGCCCGCCTCCTCTTCACCCACCCCGATCGCGGCCAGTTCCGCGATCAGCACGATCAAGAGTGCCGAAGACATCATCAAACCGCCCGCGCCCGAGAAGGGGAGCCGGCTGATGCTGGCCCTCGTCATCACCGCGGGGGCGCTGGCGCTGGCCTTGACCGGCGTGCTGATCGTGGCCCTCGTGACAGGAGCATTCCGATGACCGCCGCCGACACCACCCGCACCCTCGTCAACGTCGCCGCGGCGGCGGCCGAGAGCAAGGGCGCCGAGGACCTGCTCGCCTTCGACGTCTCCGAGCCTCTGCCGCTGGTGGACGCCTTCCTCCTCGCCACCGGATCCAGCGAGCGCAACGTGGCCGCCATCGCCGACGCGATCGAAGAGGCGATGCTCGAGAACGGTGTCAAGCGTCTTCGCCGCGAAGGCCGCCACGAGTCGCGGTGGGTGCTCCTCGACTTCGGCGACCTCGTCGTCCACG
Source organism: Microbacterium sp. 69-7 (assembly GCF_001897985.1). Classification (NCBI taxonomy): domain Bacteria; kingdom Bacillati; phylum Actinomycetota; class Actinomycetes; order Micrococcales; family Microbacteriaceae; genus Microbacterium; species Microbacterium sp. 69-7. The sequence goes on from NZ_MKRU01000027.1 coordinate 6,196, forward strand.
TCTTCCACGAGCAGGAGCGTGTCTTCTACGGACTCGAGCGGCTCTGGAAGGACTGCCCGATCATCCCGGTCGAGCTGCCCGCACCCGCCGTCGCGGACTGAGTCGTGTTCGTCGCACCCCTCGGCATGTAGTAAGCTTGAGGGGTTGCCGCGGAGCGGTGACAAACTGAAAATGGGCCTGTGGCGCAGCTGGTAGCGCACCTGCATGGCATGCAGGGGGTCAGGGGTTCGAGTCCCCTCAGGTCCACCAAGAACCCCCGGGTCACCCCCGGGGGTTTCGCGTTTTCGGCGGAGATTCGCCGATTCCTGAGTGAATGCTGTGCGTTTGGCCTGATCGGGGGTAGCGTCCCATGCGTGGCTCGCGCGACATCATCGATGTCGACAACTGCGCCACACGTCTACGGATGGAGATCGCCGACCCCTCGGGGTGTGGGCGGCGCCGCGATCGCCGCGGGTGCTGCTGCCGAGCAGCGGCTGGATTCGTCGGTTCCGCCGGCGGTCCTGCAGCTTCGTCAACCGGTGGCGGGCCGCGTGCTCGCACTTTCCGAGGTTCCGGATGCGATGTTCACCCAAGGAACGATGGGCCCGGGCCTCGCGATCGACCCCACCGGAGACACCATCGTCGCGCCGGCCGGTGGCACCATCGCATCGGTCTTCCCGACGGGACATGCGATCGGCCTCGCCCTCGCGGACGGAACGGAGCTTCTGATCCACGTCGGCATCGACACGGTCGACATGAAGGGCGACGGCTTCGAGACGCTCGTGACAGCGGGGGACACCGTCGAGGCCGGTACGCCGCTCCTTCGCTTCGACGCGGAGAAGATCCGCCGCGCGGGGCACCCCGCGATCACTCCGGTGATCGTGCTCAACAACGAGGATGCGACGATCGAGTTCGCGTAGGGATCGAACGATCCTGCCGGATACGGCGGGTCGGACCTTCGGGTCCGTCCCGCCGTCCGTCACGAGAGCGGCGCGATCAGCTGCGGGCCGTTGTTGCGCACGTTGCCGACGGCGCGATCAACCTCTCGCATCAGCATCCCGTCCACCAGGGCCGGGGCAGCGTCGATCGTCGCGTCCAGCAGATCGCCGACGTTCTCCGTGGTGGGGTCGAGCCACACATCGGCGTAGTCCGCGTCGATGAACAGCGGCATGCGGTCGTGAATCGAGCCGAGCTGACCCACGGCATCCCTTGTCATGATCGTGAAGCTCAGCACCCATCGTGAGGGGTCGTCCGCGGCCTTCGCGGGGTCTTTCCACCACTCGTAGAGACCGGCGAAGAACAGCGGCTCGTCGTCAGACGGGTGGATGTAGTACGGCGTCTTCACGCCGCCTTCGGTCTTCCACTCGTAATAGCCGGATGCCGGGATGACGGCTCGCCGCGCGATCAGCGCCTGCCGGAACATCGGCTTGTTCTCGACCTCTTCGGCGCGTGCGTTGATCGCCTTCGCACCGATGCCCACATCCTTTGCCCACCCGGGGATCAGACCCCAGCGCGCCGCCTCCAGGCGACGCGTCGGGGGCTCGGTCTTCGCGGAGTCGAGCACGATCGCCACGCGGTCGGTCGGCGCCACGTTGAACGAGGGCTGGGGAAGATCATCTCCGACGACATCCACTCTCAGCACACCGACGAGCTCGGAGCCGGAACTGCCCACGACGAATCGACCGCACATGCGGCCAGCCTACGCGGGGCCTCCGACGCCGTCGGCCGTGCCGCCCACGACACCGATCTCAGCCAGCCTGTCGAGAAGGGCGGCGCCGTCGTCCCCTGTCACCCACGGCACCGTGGCGGCGGTGTGATCGTCCACGGCCGTGCGTCCTCCGGCCAGCACCGCCTCCGCCGGCGAGAGCCGACGGATCGCGACGGCCGTGACGTGCTCGGGGTGCGCGCCCGTGAAAGCCGTGTACAGGGCATCGTCGTGTTGCCCGTCGTCACCGATCAGCACCCATTTCACTTGGGGGAACTCGCGCGCGAGGCGTCGGAGGTTCTCCTCCTTGTGTGCCCGGCCGCTGCGGAACCACCGGTCGTGCGTGGGTCCCCAGTCGGTCAACAGCAGTGCGCCGGGCGGAAAGAGGTGACGACGGAGAAAGCGCTGGAGCGTCGGAGCCACGTTCCACGCGCCGGTGGAGAGGTAGACCATGGGCGCGCCCGGGTGCTCGCGCACGAGACGCTCGAGCAGCACGGCCATGCCGGGCACCGGCTGGCGGGCGTGCTCGTTCACGACGAAGGAGTTCCACGCCGCGATGAGCGGCCGAGGCAGGGCCGTCACCATGACGGTGTCATCGACGTCGGAGACGATGCCGAAGCGGACATCGGAGCCCACGACGAACACGCGCGTCTCGAACGGCTCCGACCCCTCGACGGTCATCGACAGGGGCTGCCATCCCGGCTGCAGTCGGGCCGGCAGCACGGCATCGATGACGCCACCGCGATCGGCGATCACCTCGTGTGTGACGCCGTCCACGCTCACCGTCACGGTCGCATAACCGACGGGAACGGCAGCGAAGCTGCGCCAACCACGGACGCCGCCGTCGTCGCCACGTCGACGACGCGCGCGGACGGGAGGGACGATCAGCACACGCCCGAGGACACGAACCCAGTCCTCCCCGCCGTAACCGGGGTACGCAGACACACTGGCGCGCAGCCCACGGGCGCGGGCCCGACGTTCTCGCCACGCATGGAACCGGTACTCCAGTCGGGCGATCCAGAGCACCTTCACGCGCGGTGCGGGTTCGGCGGCCATCGTTTCAGTCTCCCATGCCGTCCGTGCGCTTCGTGCCGGGAGCCTCGTCGTCCAGTCGCATATGGCGCGCCTCGCGTGCCACGATCACGCGCTTGGCGACGTAGGCGAGAAAGAGGAAGACGATGATCGCCCCGACGAAGAAGTACCCCGCGGTGTGCAGACGGTCGGCCAACTCTCGGTAGGTGCCCGCCGCCGCTGCCGCCACGCTCACGTAGGCCACGGCCCACACCGTGCAGGCCGGCGCGGTCCACGCGAGGAAGCGGCGATAGGAGAACCCGCTCATCCCCACCGTCAAAGGCACGAGGGAATGCAGAACCGGCAGAAAGCGGGAGAGAAAGATGGCCGGTCCGCCGCGCCGTCGCAGGTAGAGCTCGGCGCGAGTCCAGTTGTCTTCGCCGATCCGACGTCCGAGACGCGAAAAGCGGATGCGGGGGCCGAGCCACCGACCGAGCCAGAATCCGACGCTCTCTCCGATGAGTGCACCCACGATCACGACCACAATGAGCACGACGGCTTCGGCGACCGATCCGACGGCCGTGGCAGCGACGATGACGACGGTGTCTCCGGGCACGATCAGGCCGACCAGAACGCTCGTCTCCAGCATGATGGCGACGCCCGCGAGCACCGTGCGCAGGACGGGATCCACACTC
>NZ_MKRU01000027.1:9652-15670 GCF_001897985.1 Microbacterium sp. 69-7
CTGGGTCGATCCAGCCGTCGTCTTCGCGACGATCCTGTGCGACGACGAGCATGCGTTCTGGCTGGATGCCGGGCCGGCTGCGACGGCAGGATTCAGCTGGATGGGCGTGGGCGCTCCCGACGCAGCACCCCGCGACCTTCCTCTCGTGGCGGACGCGCGGCAGCCGGCGGTAGTGCCGGGTCCGCTGCAGGGCGGCTGGGTGGGGTGGTGGGGTTTCGATGCGGCGGCCGCGGCCGTCGGCGCGCCCGCGCGCATCGACGACGCCGACGGACCGCAGGAGCTGTGGCTGCGGATCGAGTGGTTCGTCGTCTTCGACCACGCCGCCCGTGAGGTGTGGATCGCCGCGCCCGCCGACCGCGGCGAGGCCCTCGCCGACGCGGTGGAGGGCGCACGGTCGTCGGCTTCGCGTGTGGCGTCACGCCGCCCCGCTGCCACACGCCAGGCGGTCCCCATCGCATCCGCCCGCCAGACGCCGGAGGAGTATCGGGCGCTCATCGCGCAGTGCCGAGACGCGATCCGGGCCGGCGACGCCTACCAGCTCTGCCTGACGACGCGGTTCACGGTCGCGGCATCCACACCCTTCGATCCCGTCTCCACCTATCTCGCGCTGCGCGACGCGCTGCCCGCACACCACGGTGGGATCATCCGCAGCGGCGACACCGCGTTGCTCAGCGCGAGTCCCGAGCGCTTCCTCGAGGTCACCGACGGCGTGGTGCGCACGCACCCGATCAAAGGCACCCGGCCGCGCGGCCGCGACGCCGACGATGACGCCGCGCTGCGTCGCGCGCTCGTCGACAGTGTGAAGGAGCGGGCCGAGAACGTCATGATCGTCGACCTGATGCGCAACGACCTGCAGCGGGTGTGCCGGCCGGGGACGGTCCGCGCCGAACGTCTGCTCGAGGTGGAGTCGTATACGGCGGTCCACCAGTTGGTCAGCACCGTCGCGGGCCAGCTCCTGCCCGACGCCACCCTCGGACACCTGCTGGACGCCACCTTCCCTGCGGGGAGCATGACGGGGGCGCCGAAGCTGTCGGCGATGACGATCCTGTCCGCGCTGGAGGGGGCAGGCCGGGGCATCTACGCGGGGTGCTTCGGCTGGGTCGGAACCGACGGTCGCGCCGACCTGGCGATGACGATCCGATCGATCGTGCTGCGACCGCACGGCGCATACGTCGGTGCCGGCGGCGGCATCACCTGGCTCTCCGATCCCGAAGAGGAGGTCGCCGAGGTCGGGCTCAAAGCCCGGGGCCCCCTCGCCGCACTGGGTGCGAATCTGCCGCCGGGATGGTAGGACGGGTCCGCTAACCTGGAAGGACGCCTCTCGTGCGTTCCCGAGCTTTCAGATTGGTCTTCCCCTTCCCATGAGCAGCCCCACAGACATCGCCACCGCCGCCGAGAACGGACCGTACGACGTGCACGCCGTGCAGGAGAAGTGGCAGCGCATCTGGGCCGAGAAGGACCCGTTCCGCGCCGGCGGTGAAGACGACACCCGCCCGCGGAAGTACGTGCTCGCGATGTTCCCCTACCCGTCGGGCGACCTGCACATGGGGCACGCGGAGAACTACCTCTACTCCGACATCGTCGCGCGCTTCTGGCGTCACCGCGGGTACAACGTGCTCAACCCGATCGGCTGGGACAGCTTCGGCCTGCCCGCCGAGAACGCCGCCATCAAGCGCGGCGTCGAGCCGCGCGGCTGGACCTACGGCAACATCGCGCAGCAGCGCTCCAGCATGCAGCAGTACGGCGTCTCGTTCGACTGGTCGCGCGTATTGCACACCTCCGACCCGGAGTACTACCGCTGGAACCAGTGGCTCTTCCAGCGGCTCTATGAGAAGGGCCTCGCGTACCGCAAGGATGCGCTCGTCAACTGGGACCCGGTCGACCAGACCGTGCTCGCCAACGAGCAGGTGCTGCCCGACGGGACATCGGAGCGCAGCGGCGCCGTGGTCGTCAAGAAGAAGCTCACCCAGTGGTTCTTCCGCATCACTGAGTACGCCGACCGCTTGCTCGACGACCTGAATCAGCTCGAGGGCTTCTGGCCGCACAAGGTGCTGCAGATGCAGCGCAACTGGATCGGACGCTCCGTCGGCGCCGACATCGACTTCGAGATCGAAGGCCGCGCCGACAAGATCACCGTGTTCTCGACGCGCCCCGACACCCTCTACGGCGCGACGTTCATGGTCGTCGCCCCGGACTCCGACCTCGCCGCGGAGCTCGTAGCCTCGGCATCCCCGGAGGCACGCATGCGCTTCCAGGACTACCTCGACACCGTGCAGAAGACGAGCGAGATCGACCGGCAGACCGCCGACCGCCCGAAGACCGGCGTGTTCCTGGAGCGGTACGCGGTCAACCCGGTCACGGGGGAGCGGCTGCCCATCTGGGCCGCGGACTACGTTCTCGCCGGCTACGGCCACGGCGCCGTCATGGCGGTTCCCGCCCACGATCAGCGCGACCTCGACTTCGCCCGTGCGTTCGATCTGCCCGTCAAGGTGGTCGTCGACACGACAGCCCCCGTGACCGGCGCGATCCCGGTGATCGAACTGGATGCCGAGGGCGTGCCGATCGATCCGGGTGCTCCGGGCATCGACGAGATCGACCCGGCGAAGACCGGCGTGGCGCTCACGGGCGACGGCCGGATGATGAACTCCGGCCCCCTCGACGGACTGAGCAAGCGCAACGCCATCGCCCGGGCCATCGAGCAGCTCGAGGCCGCCGGAACCGGTCGCGCCGCGAAGACCTATCGCCTCCGCGACTGGCTCATCTCACGCCAGCGCTACTGGGGCACGCCGATCCCGATGGTGCACACCGCCGATGGGCGCATCGTGCCCGTGCCGGACGAGCAGCTGCCCGTCGAGCTGCCGGCCATGGAGGGCCTCGACCTGACGCCGAAGGGCTCTTCTCCGCTGGGCGCCGCGACCGGATGGGTGGAGACCGTCGACCCCGAGACGGGCGAGCCGGCCCTGCGCGACCCCGACACGATGGACACGTTCGTCGACAGCTCCTGGTACTTCCTGCGGTTCCTGTCACCGGGCGACACGACGAAGGCGTTCTCCTCGAAGGACGCCGACCGATGGGGTCCGGTGGACTTCTACATCGGCGGCGTCGAGCACGCCATCCTGCACCTGCTGTACGCGCGCTTCATCACGAAGGCGCTGTTCGATATGGGCCTCGTCGAGTTCACCGAGCCGTTCTCCCACCTCATCAACCAGGGCATGGTCATCCTCGACGGCGCCAAGATGAGCAAGAGCAAGGGCAACCTCGTGCTCTTCCAGGACGAGCTGAACGCCCACGGTGCCGACGCCCTGCGGGTCGCGCTCGCCTTCGCCGGTCCGGTGGAGGACGACAAGGACTGGAGCGATGTCTCGACGACGGGAGCCGCGAAGTTCCTGGCGCGCGCCTGGCGCATCGCGCATGAGGTGACCAGCGCTCCGGACGTCGTGTGGGCCGAGGGAGACCAGGCGCTTCGCCGTGTCACCCATCGTCTGTGGGCCGACGCCCCGGCGCTGATCGAGCAGACCAAGTTCAACGTCGTCGTCGCCCGCTTGATGGAGCTCGTCAACGCGACGCGCAAGACGATCGACGGCCCCGCCGGGGCGGGCGACCCTGCCGTCCGCGAGGCCGCCGAGGCGATCGCGATGGTCCTCGACCTGTTCGCTCCGCACACGGCCGAGGAGATGTGGGAGCAGCTCGGTTACGAGCCGTTCGTGGGTCTCGCCACCTGGCGTCAGGCCGATCCGACGCTGCTGGTCGAGGAGTCGGTCACCGCGGTCGTGCAGATCGACGGCAAGGTGCGCGGCACGCTGACGGTGCCGGCGCGCATCTCGGCCGACGAGCTGGAGGCGCTGGCGCGCGCGGACGAGAAGGTCGTGCGCTCACTCGTCGGACGCGAGATCGCGCGCGTCGTCGTCCGCGCTCCCAAGGTCGTCAGCTTCACCACCGCGTAGTCTCCTCCCCATGAGGGCGGCGGCGGCCGCTCGTCCACGGATGCCGCGCGGGCGCTGAGCCTGGCGGTGCGCCGATGGCACGGTGTGGAGGTGAGTCCGCCCGGCATCGATCACGCACCGCGCACCGCCGCCGACGCGCATCGCGCGCGTCGGCGGCGCGTCGGCACCGGTGCGGCCCTGGTGCTGGTGCTGGCCGCCGCGGCGATCGCGGTCGCGGTGGGATTCGTCCGCTCGGTGGCCACCGCCGACACCGGCGTCGCGGTGGCGCCCGTCGAGATCTCGGCCGCAGCGCTCTACGTGCACGTGTCGGGTGCCGTGGAGCGCCCCGGGCTCTACCGCCTCGACGGCGGAGCGCGCGTCGTCGATGTGGTCTCCGCGGCGGGCGGGTTCACGGACACCGCCGATCGCACGGCGGTCAATCTGGCGCGACCTCTCGTAGACGGCGAGCAGGTGCAGGTGCCGGAGGTGGGGGAGGCGTCGTCCACCGGCGCACCCGTCAGCGGTGACGGACGCGTGAACCTCAACACCGCCGACGTCGCCGCCCTCGACACGCTTCCGCGCGTCGGACCCGCGATCGCAGAGCGCATCATCGCGTGGCGCGAGGAGAACGGCCGGTTCACCAGCGTCGACGATCTGCTGTCGGTTCCCGGCATCGGCGAGAAGATGCTCGCCGGCCTCCGCGACCTGGTGACGGTGTGACCGGCACCGCAGCGACGACACCTCAGCCGACCCGAGCCGGCCGGGGCGGCCGCTCCCTGCGACGCCGGGACGTGCGCCTCGTGCCCGTCGCCGCCGGTGCGTGGGTGACCGCCGGGGTCGTCACCGGCACGGCGGATGCCGCGGCATCCGCGTCCGCGCTGCTCTGGGCGAGCGCACTCGTGGTCGTCCTCGCGCTGGTGCACCGGCGGCGACGCTCCGCTGCGTTCCGGGCGGGGCGCATCGCTCCTGCGCTCGCCCTGGTCGCCATCGTCCTGGCCGTCGCGGCGGGGGTCGCCTCGCACGTCGCCTCCGCGCTGCCTGCTCGCGGAGCCGTTGCGGCGGCCGAGATCGCCGGGGGCCGTGCGCTGACGGTCGACGTCGTCGCGGTCGGCAAGATCGAACGCGGCGCGGCCGGCTGGCGATTCGACGCCGTGCTGCAGCGGCTCGCCTACGGAGAAACCACGATCACGACACCGGTGCCGGTGCTCGTACGCACCGGCGACATCCCGCCGGGACTCGATCTCGGCGCCCGCGTGAGCCTGACCGGAACGGCATGGGCCGCGGGCCCCGGCGAACGGGCCGTCCTCGTCGTCGACGCGTCCGCGACGCCGACGCTCATCGCCGCACCGACGGGAGTGTTCGCTCTCGCCTCGCTCCTGCGCCACGGACTGAGCGCCGTCACGACCGGGCTCCCCGATCCCGGCGGCGGCCTCATCGCGGGTCTCGCGGTCGGCGACACCTCGGGAGTCTCGGACGGGCTCGATGCGGCGATGAAGTCCTCTTCGCTGTCGCACCTCACTGCCGTGAGCGGGGCCAACTGCGCCCTGGTCGTCGGGATCGCCTTCGCGCTGGCGGCCCTGTGCGGAGCGCGCCGCGCCCTCCGGGTGATCGCAGGCCTCGGCACCCTCGTCGCGTTCGTGATCCTCGTCTCGCCGGAGCCGAGCGTCATCCGCGCGGCGACGATGGCCGCCATCGCCATGCTGGGCCTGCTGCTGGGCCGCACCGGGGCGGGGCTCTCCTTGCTGACGGCATCCATCGTCCTCCTGCTCCTGCTCGACCCGTGGCTGTCGCGCTCGATCGGGTTCGCCCTCTCGGTCGCCGCCACCGCCGCGCTTCTCGTCCTCGCCGGGCCCCTCGCAGATGGCCTCTCGCGGTGGATGCCGCGCACACTCGCCCTTTTCGTCGCCGTGCCGCTGTCCGCTCAGCTCGCGTGCGGCCCCATCATCGTGCTGATCTCGCCCCAGGTGTCGATCTACGGTGTGGCGGCGAACATGCTCGCCGCGCCGGCCGCGCCGGTGGGCACCGTTCTGGGGCTCGCCGCCTGCCTGTGCGCCGGCATCCCCCTCCTGGGTGCGGGGCTCGCGGCGCTCGCCTG
>NZ_MKRU01000028.1:0-15245 GCF_001897985.1 Microbacterium sp. 69-7
TCGAGCGTGGGCGTGTTGTGGTCCTCGGTCGCGATCGTCAGATCGAGCCGCCGCACCGGACGACCCTCGGCGCGCAGACCATCAAATGCCTGGGGGCTGGTCACCTCGTGGACGAGGTGCAGGTCGATGTAGATGAGGTCGGGCTGCCCGTCTTCGCCCTTCACCACGAGGTGGTCGTCCCAGACCTTCTCGGCGAGGGTCCGCGGGCGGTCGGGAATCGTTGTGCTCATGCTGTCTCGTTCTCCAGATAAGGGGATCAAGCCCGCGACGGACTCCGCGACGAGAGAGGGCTCAGAACGAGGTCTCGTCGCGGCGGCTAAGGAGAAGGCGAGCGATCCGCACCGGCTCAGACTACCACCGCGGCGATCGGCGCCGGATCGTCACCGCTCGTCGAGCGTGACGTCGCGCCCTTCCCTCCGCGCCGCGATGAGGCTCGCCCCCGTCGCGACGACCATCGAGACGACGATGACGCCGAGCGACATCCACGTCGAGATGTCGGGCGCCCACGCGATGTTCTCGCCGCCGTTGATGAACGGCAGCTCATTCTCGCGCATCGCGTGCGCGATGAGCTTGACACCGATGAACGCGAGGATGAAGGCGATGCCGTAGTGCAGGTACTTCAGACGGTCGAGAAGGTCGCCGAGCAGGAAGTAGAGCTGGCGCAGGCCCATCAGCGCGAAGATGTTCGCCGTGAAGACGATGAAGGGGCTCTGCGTGATGCCGAAGATCGCGGGGATCGAGTCGAGCGCGAACAGCAGGTCGGTCATGCCGATCGCGACGAACACGATGATCATCGGGGTGAACATGCGCTTGCCGTCGACGAGCGTGCGCACCTTCGGACCGTCGTAGTCCTCGCTGATGTCGATCGTACGACGCAGCAGCCGCACGACGACGGACTCCTTCTTGATCTCCTCGTCGTGGTCGCCGCCCGGGAACGCCTGCCTCCACGCGGTGTAGATGAGGAAGGCGCCGAAGATGTAGAACACCCAGCTGAACTGCTCGATGATGGCGGCCCCGGCCAGGATGAACAGTCCGCGGAGGACCAGCGCGATGATGATGCCCACCATCAGCACCTTCTGCTGGTAGCGCCGCGGCACGGAGAACTGGCTCATGATGAGCACGAAGACGAAGAGGTTGTCGATCGACAGGCTGTACTCGGTGAGCCAGCCGGCGACGAACTGGCCGGCGTACTCCCCGCCGGCGAACAGCCACATCAGTCCCGCGAAGATCAGCGCGAGAGTGACGTAGAAGACGACCCAGAGGCTCGACTCCTTGGGCGTCGGAATGTGCGGCCGCTGTGCGATGAGGGCGAGATCGGCGACGAGGATCAGCACCAGAACGATCAGCGAACCGATCTCGAACCAGACGGGGAGGTCCATGCAGGCCTTTCGAGGGGATGACGAAACGTCGAAAGTCTCTCCCCCGTCAGCGGTGCTGCGGCGCGCGCCCGGGAACCCGACGTCGGGCCCGTGGTGACGGGCGCGCGAGAACGGGATACTCCCTCTCGCTGCGACCAGGATACCGGCTTCGAGGATGCCGAGTTCTCTGAGACGATTCGCCGCTCGCGGACACTCATCCAGTGAGAGACGATGAGGACACCATGACCGACCACTCCGGCCTGCGCACCGACGCGGAGCTGGTCGCGGCCGCGGCCGCGGGCAGCGACCTCGCCTTCCGTACGCTCTATCGCTCCTACGTGCGCGCCGTCTACGCCGTGGCGCACGCGCTGGTGGGCACGGCGACCGATGCCGAGGACGTCACGCAGGAGACGTTCCTCGTGGCGTGGCGCAAGATCGGTGGGCTGCAGCTGGAGAGCGAATCCCTCCTGCCGTGGCTCGTCACCATCTGCCGCTTCCAGGCCGCGAACCGCGTCCGGCGTCAGAAGCGCGACCGCGAGCACCTGGCGACAGGAGTCGACGAGACCCTTCCGGCGACGATCGATGTCGAGCGTGCGGTCATCGACGCCGACCTCGCCGATCGGATCGCGGCTCAGCTGTCGACGCTCGGCGAACTGGATCAGGAGATCTTCCGCCTGTGCGCGGCCGAGGGCTACGGCTACCGCGAAGCCGCCGACCGACTCGGCGTCAGTCATGGTGCGGTCCGAAACCGCCTCTCCCGCATCCGCAGCTCGCTGCGCACCACCATCACCTCGGAGGGGTCATGACCACGGAAGACAACGCACTGCCTGAGCTCGCCGACGACCGTGTCGAAGTCATTGAGCAGCGACTCTTCGCCCAGATCGCGGAGGAACGCAGCGCCCAGTGGCAGAAGGCGGAGAGGGAGCGTGCGCGCGCTGTGCGCCGCGGACGTCTCTGGATGGGCGGTGCCGCCGCAGCGGCGCTCGTCGCGGTGTCCGCGATCATCGCTCCGTCCGTGCTGCACGGAGTCTCCGGCTCGTCGGGAGCGTCGTCCCTGACGTCCGTCTCGCTGGAGGGTGGCAGCGCGATCGCCACCGCCCCGGACACCCGCGCCGAGGGCATGAGCGGCGCAGACTCCTCAGGCGGCGCGGCAGCCTCCGCTGGTACTGCTGCGGTGAACACCGCGGACCGGCAGATCGCCGTGAGCGCGTCCGCCACCGTGGACGTGCAGAACGCGGCATCCGCGGCGCAGGCGATCGCGACGGCGGCAGCTGATGCGGGCGGATACGTCGAATCTCAGAGCACGGGGACCTCGCCCGGGCAACCGGCCGCTCCGCTGCCCGACATGGGCAAGATGATGCCCGCTCCGGCGAGCGCCTGGATCACGGTTCGGGTCCCCGCCGATGCGCTGTCGCAGGTCGTGAACGGACTGTCCACGCTCGGCACCGTCACCGCATCGCAGACCGACCGGCGGGACGTGACGACCGAGACCCTCGATCTTCGGGCTCGTGTCAGCGCACTGGAGACCTCCGTCGCACGCCTGACCGACCTCATGAAGCAGTCGAGCTCCACGGCCGACCTCATCGCCGCCGAGTCCGCGCTCTCCGAACGCCAATCGGAGCTCGACTCCCTGCGTCAGCAGTTGACCTGGACCGAGTCGCAGGTCGCCATGTCGACGCTCACGGTCTCTCTGCTGGAGCCGTCCCCCGCCGTGACCGCCGACCCGGCCGGCTTCGGCGATGGCGTCGCCGCCGGGTGGAACGGCCTCGTCGCCACGCTCAACGCCCTGGTCGTCGCGGTCGGGTTCCTGCTCCCGTGGCTCGGCGTGGGGCTCGTCGTCACGGCCGTCGTGGTGCTCGTCGTGCGAGCGCGTCGACGCCGTCACAGCCGACGGAACGCTTCCGCGGAGGGGTGATCGGTTCCACGACGACGGCGGTGACGACAGAAGCCCGGTCCGTCTGGACCGGGCTTCCGTCGTGGTGACCCCAGCGGGATTCGAACCCGCGTTACCGCCGTGAGAGGGCGGCGTACTAGGCCGCTATACGATGGGGCCGTACCTTTTTCGCTGCGTAAGCAACCGTTCGATTATGCCATGACGATCGACGCCTCACCAAATCGAGACCGGACGGGGCGCCCGGCTTGCCCCGATCGCACGACAGGCGTTGACTGAGCGACATGCGCGTCACCAAACACGAACACGCCTGCCTGCGTCTGGAGCGCGAGGGCAGCCAGCTGCTCATCGATCCGGGAAGCTTCACGCTTCCGCTGCAGGATCTCGCCGGGACCGTCGGAGTCGTGCTCACCCACGAACACCCCGACCACTGGACGCCCGAGCATCTCCGCCGCATCCGGGAGCACGCGTCCGACGTGCCGATCTACGGCCCCCAGGGCGTCGCAGACGCGGCCGCCGAGTTCGGCCTCACCGTCGTCGCTCCCGGGGACGCCGTGACGGTCGGCCCCTTCTCGCTCCGCTTCTTCGGCGGGCGCCACGCCGTCATCCACGAGTCGATCCCTGTGGTCGACAACGTGGGCGTGCTGGTCGACGAGGAGTTCTACTACCCCGGCGACTCCTACGCCGTCCCCGCGGGCGCGGACGTCCGGCTGCTCGCCGCCCCCGTCGGCGCTCCGTGGCTGAAGATCGGCGAGGCCATGGACTTCGTCCTCGCCGTGAAGCCGGAGCACTCGTTCGCGACGCACGACATGACACTGTCCCGCATCGGGCTCGACATGCACCGCGGGCGTCTGCACTGGGCCACCGAACAGGGCGGCGGACGGTTCAGTCCCCTCGATCCGGGCGACGCGATCGATCTCTGACACCCCGACGACGACGGATGCCGCGACCCCCGGTCACTCCGGGAGTCGCGGCATCCGTGCGTGTGCGCCGATCAGGCCTCGGCGTCGTGGTCGGTCTCGAGGAACGCGACGAGCGAATCGAGTGCGGCGTCGGCACCCTCACCCTCGGCCTTGAGCGTCACGACTGTGCCCTGGGTGGCGCCCAGACCCATCAGCGTGAGGATGCTCCCGGCGTTGAGGTCAGGACCGCCCTCGACCGCGATCGTCACGGGGACGCCGGTCTGCTGGACCGCCTGCACGAAGAGCTTCGCGGGGCGCGCGTGCAGACCCGAGCTGCTGGCGACGGTGGCCTGGCGTTCTGCCATGGGATCCTCCTTGGATCGGTCGTTTTCTTCTGTGTTCGAGCCTAGGCGCTGACGGCTTCGGGAGAAACCGCGTTGGCGCCGGACATACCCTCGTTGGCGGCCGATCCGCGGCGCGCGAAGCGCTTGAGAGCGACGACCGAGAAGGCCGCGACGACCGTACCCGCGGCGATGGCGACGAGCCACAGCCAGAAGTTGTCGATCGCGAAGAAGACGAACACGCCGCCGTGAGGCGCCTTGCTCGTGACGGCGAACGCCATCGAGAGGGCACCGGTGACCGCGCCGCCGAGCATCATGGAGGGGATGACCCGGAAGATGTCGGCCGCGGCGAACGGGATCGCGCCCTCGGAGATGAACGCCGCGCCCAGCAGCCAGGCCGCCTTGCCGTTCTCGCGCTCCGGCTCGGTGAAGAGCTTGCGGTCGATGACGGTCGAGGCGAGGGCCATCGCGAGCGGCGGGACCATGCCGGCAGCCATGACGGCGGCCATGATCTGCAGGTAACGCTCGTCACCGGCGATGCCGGCGGCGAGGTTGCCCGTCGCGAACGCGTAGGCGACCTTGTTGACGGGGCCACCGAGGTCGAAGCACATCATGAGGCCGAGGATGACGCCGAGGATGATCACGCCGGCACCGGTCAGACCGGACAGCCAGTCGTTGAGGGCCTTGGTCAGCCACGCGATGGGACCGCCGAGCACGAGCAGCATGAGCCCGGAGGCGAAGATCGAGCCGAGCAGCGGGATGATCACGACGGGCATGAGTCCGCGCAGCCAGCGCGGCACGTCCAGGCCGTTCAGCCAACGCGCCGCGACACCGGCCAGCAGACCACCGACGATGCCGCCGAGGAAGCCTGCGCCCATGAAGCCCGCGACCGCGCCCGCGACGAAACCGGGGGCGATACCCGGTCGGTCGGCCATGCCGTACGCGATGTAGCCGGCGAGGGCAGGAACCAGGAAGCCGAACGAGAGCGCACCGATCTTGAACAGCACCGCGCCGAGGTAGACGATCAGCGATGTGTCGCCGAGGTTCCACAGCGTCGACGCACCGAGGATCTTGTCGGCGTCGAACGCGATCGTATAGCCGCCGAGCAGGAAGCCGAGCGCGATGAGCAGACCGCCGCCCGCGACGAACGGGATCATGTAGCTGACGCCGGTGAGCAGGGCACGCTTGATGCTCGCGCCGTACGACTCCCCCGCACCCGACGTCGCGGTGGATGCCGCGGCCGCCGAACCGCTCACGCGCGCGGCGTTCGGGTTCTTCGCGGCGGCGATCGCTTCGGCGACCAGCTGAGCCGGCGCCTCGATGCCGCGCTTGACGCTCGCGCGCACGACGGGCTTGCCCGCGAAGCGCTGGGGCTCGCGCACGTCGACGTCGACGGCGAAGATGACGGCATCCGCCGCCTCGATGATCTTCGGGTCGAGCGCCTTGTATCCGCTCGAGCCCTGCGGCTCGACGATGAGGTCGACGCCGTCCTTGCGGCCCTGCGCGGTGAGCGCGTCGGCGGCCATGAAGGTGTGCGCGATGCCGGTGGCGCAGGCGGTGACCGCGACGATGCGCGCGGGGCGCCCGTCGATGAGGTGGGCGCTGTCCGCCGTTGCGGTCGACGCGGCAGCCGGTGCCGCTGCGGGAGAGCCGGTGCCCGAGACCGCCGAGGTCACGAGGGCGACCACCTCTTCGGGCGTCGCGGCGGCGCGCAGGCCCGCCGTGAAGTCCTCGCGCATGAAGCTGCGCGCGAGCTGCGACAGCACGGCCAGGTGCTCCTCGGCCGCCGTGTCGGGGGCGGCGATGAGGAACACGAGATCGGCCGGGCCGTCGTCGGCGCCGAAGTCGATGCCGGGCTTCAGCCGCGCGAAGGCGAGCGTCGCCTCGCGCACCGCTGCGCTCTTGGCGTGCGGGATCGCGATGCCGCCCGGAAGGCCGGTCTCGTCGGTCTGCTCGCGCTTCCAGGCGTCTGCGGCCAGGGCCGCGGCGTCCGTCGCGCGCCCCGCCGCCGCGACGCGCGCGGCGAGGGCGTCGATGACGGCCCGCTTGTCGGTGCCGAGCGACTCGTCAAGGCTGACGAGCGCCGGCGTGATGATCTCTGACACGGTGACCTCCAGTGGTCGTTTGGGTTCAGGGTTGTTTTCAGAGGGTGAGGGCCCTCACCGGCACCTCGCCGGGGAGGAGATCTGCGGGGGTGGGCGCCTGGGTTCCCGGAAGCGATGCCGCCGCCGACCCGTACCGGATGCCGCTGCGCACACGTTCCGCGGGACTGCCCCCCGCGATGTCCGCGAGCAGGAAGCCCGCCAGGGAGCTGTCGCCGGCGCCCACGGTGCTGCGGACGCGGGTGGGCGGAGGGGTTCCGAACCAGGCACCCTCGGAGTCGACGAATACGGCGCCGTCGCCGCCGAGAGTGATGAAGGCGGCACCGACGCGGGCCGGCACGAGCTCGCGAGCGACCGCGAGCACGGCCTCGGGCAGCGGTCGGGTCGCGTCGAGAGGAATCCCGGTCAGCTCGACGAGCTCGTCGTCGTTGGGCTTGATGAGCTCGGGGCGTCCGCGCTCCACCACCGCGCGCAGCGCCGGGCCGGACGTGTCGACCGCGATGCGGGGCGCCGCGGTTCCCGCCGCACGAACGGCGGTGATCACGTCGACGTAGAAGTCGTCCGCGAGGCCCGGCGGCAGCGACCCGGCGAGGACGAGCCAGTCCGCCCCCTCCGACGCCCGGACGGTCGCGTCGATGAGGGTCGCCGCGTCGGCCGCGCCGCGCGTCACTCCCGGAAGGTTGATCTTCGTGGTCACGCCCTCACCGTCGGTGAGCGTCAGGTTGGCCCGGGCGGCACCCGGCAGCGGCACCGCGAGGACCGGCACATGAGCGGATCGCAGCACGGCCGCGAACGGGTCGTCGGCATCCAACGGAAGGACCGCGCGGCTCGCGGCTCCGGAACCGGTGAGCACGCGGGTCACGTTGATGCCCTTGCCCCCGGCATCCTCCCGGACCGCCAGCGCCGATTGCACCTCCCCCACGCGCAGCGCATCGGACAGGGTCACCGTGCGATCGAGGGACGGATTGGCGGTCAGAGTGACGATCATGCGATCCACACCTCCACATCGGCGTCGCCGAGAGCGGCGACCAGGTCGGCAGGGGGCTCGGCGTCGGTGACGAGAATGTCGAGGTCGGCGAGGCGGCCGAAGGACACGAGGAGCTCGCCGTCGAACTTCTCCGCGTCGGCGAGGACCACGATCCGGCGGGCCGAGGCGATGACGGCACGCTTGACGGCTGCCTCGTCGGGGTCGGGGGTGCTGAGCCCGAACGCGGCCGACAGTCCGTTCGTGCCGATGAAGGCGAGGTCGGGTCGAAGGCGCGAGATCGCATCGACGGTCTGCGCGCCCACCGCGGCGGCCGTCAGCCCGCGAACGCGGCCGCCGATCGCGGTGAGGTTCAGCGCCGGTGCTCCGGCGAGCAGGTGCGCGACCGTCATCGAGTGCGTGACGACCTCGAGCGGGTGCGCCGTCGTGGCGCGCTGAGCCAAGAGTCCCGCCAGCGCGGCCGTGGTGGTGCCCGCATCGATGTATACCGAGCCGTCACCGTGGGTGCCGATGGCGTCCAGCGCGCGCGCCGCGATGGCGAGCTTCGCATCGGTGCGACGCTGAGTGCGCTCGACGAAGGAGGTCTCCGCGGTACTGACGCGGGTGCGGGTGACGGCTCCCCCGTGCACGCGACGCACGAGGCCCGCCGACTCGAGCTGATCGAGGTCGCGGCGAACCGTCTCGGTAGTGACGCCGAAGCGGCGAGCGAGATCGATGACGACGACCCGACCCTCAGTGGTGATCAGCTGCTCGATGAGCTGCTGTCGCTCCGTTGCGTACACGGTTCCTCCTTGAATAGCCACACGTTACAACACAAACACAGCCGCATCAACACACCAGACCAGGAAAAACCACATCACGCGCAGAAGGGCCCCGATCCGAAGACCGGGGCCCTTCTGTCGCGCGGCGCGCGGAGGGATGCCGAGGCTCAGGCCTCGCTCATCACCGTGACTTCCTGCTGACCGCGTGCAGCCAGAGCGGCGGCGCGAGCGGCGATGCGACGCTCCTGTTCGATCTGACCGGCGTCCAGCGTCTCCTGGTCGACGGGGTAGCTGTCCACCTTGTTCACGCCGTTGTACTTGGCGATGTAGGCGTCGAGCTCGGGACCCGACTCCCACGAGGTGATGAGGCAGTACCGGGGCTCCGTGCCGTAGTGGGCGGCGGCGTGCCACAGCCGCTGCGTGTCGACGATGAGCTGCGCGCCGGCCGGCAGGGCGATCCGCGTCTCCTCACTCGGATCGGTGCGGTTCTCGCGCAGCACGAAATAGCTCGTGGTGTCGTCCGTCAGATTGAAGAAGCCGCGCACGACCCAGCCGGTGCCGTCCGGGTTCAGGCGGTTGTTGTCGTCCTGGTGCAGGTTGTAGAGGCAGTCGGCATAGGTGTTCGGCTGCAGTTCGATGATGCGGCAGCGACCGACGTTCGCACCCGGCTCCTGCGCGCGCGCCGTCAGCGTGGGCGCGATGGCGGTCTGCGAGTCGATCCAGACGCCGTCCTTGTCGGTGCGCGGCGGCTTGTGGTTCCAGAAGCCGTTGCACTCGATCTCACCCTTGGCCGACGCCAGCGGTGCGAAGCGGGTGTCGCCCGAGGACTTCCAGTCGACGTACTCGACGTCGAGCCACTCCTTCGGGTCGATCTCCTTGTTGTAGCGGTCGAGGACGACGTAACCGGTCTCCTCGAGAGCCGCGCTCTTGATGTAACCCATGACGGATTCAACCTTTCTGCCGGACAAGCGAAGTTTTTACAGGCCCGACTGAGGCAAGCCTACAGAGCGGCGATGTGAACGCGATTAGACTCGACGGCGGTCATCGAGAGCGAGCGCGGAGGCGACACGGACAGCATGAGCAGCGGTACGGAACTCGCCCCCTCGGTCGCGGCGGCACACGTCTCGGCCACCGCTGTCGCGACGATCCGATGGCTGTCGGCATCCGACACGACCATCGTCGTGCCCGTCTACCAGCGTCAGTACCGGTGGGACATCGGCGGTTGCGAGCAGCTGCTGTCCGACGTGCGCGCCGTCGCCGACGCCGGCACCGGGCAGACGCACTTCATCGGCTCGATCCTCTCGACCGCGTCGAGCTCGTCCGACGACAACGCCCACCTCGTGCTCATCGACGGGCAGCAGCGCATCACGACCCTGATGCTCCTCGTCGCCGCGCTCCACCACACCCTCCGCGATGACGACCCCCGGCTCGCCGCCGAGCTCGAACGGGTGCTGGTGCGCGCGGACGACCCCACCCGGACGAAGCTGCGCCCGCATCGCGCCTGGGCGGACGTCTTCGAGAGCGTCGTGCTCGGACGCCGCGCACCCGGCGAGGAGATGCGCGAGTCGCGCTTCGACGACAACTACGCGTTCTTCCGCAGCCAGATCCGCCCCGACGAGGCCGCCCACATCTGGCGGGGCCTGGAGCGCCTCGAACACGTGTCGATCACCCTGGGCGCCGACGCGAACGCCCAGCAGACCTTCGAGAGTCTCAACTCCACCGGCGAGCCGCTGCGTGACCACGAGCTGATCCACAACTACGTCCTCATGGGACTCTCGCACGCCGAGCAGGGCGAGATCGAAGACGAGTATTGGATGCCGATCGAGCACGACACCGGCGAGCAGATCGGCGACTTCTGGCGCCACTACCTGGTCATGCTCACCGGGCGCGAGGTCACGGTCGCCGGTGAGCGGGGCGTCTACGACACCTTCCGTTCCCAGTTCCCACGCCTCGACCTCGCGACGCTGCGGGAGCGCGCCGCGCAGTGGCGTCGCTACGCGGGCATCTACCGGATCCTCCTCGATCCTGCGCGCGCCGACGACCCCGTCATCGCACGACAGCTGGCCTACCTCAACACCTTCGGTCGCAGCATGTACCCCCTGGCGCTGCGACTGCTTCACGACCACGGCGAAGGAGACCTCAGCGCTGCCGAGCTGCGTGTCTCGCTCGAGCACGTGCAGTCGCTGCTGCTGCGACGCACCGTCGTGGGCGTGACGACCGACCGCCTGGTCGCGCGCCTGTGTCGGGCCGCCGCACTGTCCCGCGACGCCCTGGCGCACGCGATCGCCCGGATCACGCCGTCGGACGAACGCACCCGGGTGGGCCTGAAGTACACGGAGCTGCCGTACCCCGCCTATGTGCTGAAGCGACTGGCGGGCGACATCGACGTTCCCGGCATCGGCCTCGAGCACATCGCCCCTGCCGCACCCTCCGACGACTGGTCGCCCGACGGCATCCGCCGATGGGCCGACCTCACCGACGACGAGCAGAACAGCTTCCGCGCGCTGGCACCCACACTCGGCAACCTCACGCTGCTGGAAGACCAGCTCTTCGAGCGGGCGTTCGACGCCTCGTTCCCGCAGAAGCGCGCGATGTACGACGAGAGCGCCGTTGGGATCACGCGCGCGATCGCCCGCGCCGAGACGTGGAGCACGGCAGCCATCGCCGCGCGCACGCAGGCACTGACCGAGCTGTTCCTCCAGGTGTGGCGTCGCCCCGCCGTCGTCAGCATCGACGACGACAATCTGACGCCCATCCTGGATGCCGTGAAGCGTCGGGGCTGGCCGCGCGGATGGCAGCGCGAGTTCGACTACGTCGAGTTCCGCGGCGAGCACTGGGAGGTGCCGGACATCCGCTACCTCTTCAACCGCATCTTCAAGCGTCTGTGGGCCGACTCCCGCCAGAGCGTCATCGATTTCAGCGCGCGGCGCGGCGGACCGGTCTATCCCGCGAAGGCGTGGAACGGCCAGTGGGACGAGCTGGCCGACGGTCGATACCTCTACATGGGCTGGGACTCGAAGTACATGCTCACTGCGGTTCAGGGCGTGCTCGACGAGGCGGGGTGGGCCTCGGAGGTGTTCGTCAAGTACTCCTACATCGGTAACGCGATGAAGTGATCGGAGCCCTCATTCCTCGCCGATCGATGACGCCTCGCCGCTCCCGCACTGCGCGGGGCACGGCACAACGCTGGCGCGACGTCCGGCGACAGGTCGACGCCATCGACGTCGCGACTTTCGCGGCGGTGGCGCGCACGCGCAGCCCGCTCCTGGACACGACGATGCCGGCGCTCACACGTGCCGCCGACCGCTCGGTGCTGTGGATGGCCGTCGCCGGTCTGCTCGCGCTCCTCGCTCGTGGGCGCGGCCGGCGCGCCGCGGCGCGGGGGCTGGCGGCCATCGGGGTGACGAGTCTTCTCGCGAACCAGGTCGCCAAGCGCCTGCACCGCCGCCCTCGACCGTCCATCACGCAGGTGCCGACGAGGCGGCTGGCCCGGCGTATTCCGGACTCCACCTCGTTTCCCAGCGGTCACTCGGCCAGCGCCATGGCCTTCGCCGCGGCCGCATCTGCCGAGATGCCCGCGTTGACCGTTCCCCTGCGTGCCCTCGCCGGGCTGGTCGGGTTTTCCCGTGTCGCCACGGGAGCTCACTACCCGTCGGATGTGGCGGCAGGCTTCGCCCTCGGCGAGGCGATCGCCTGGCTGACCACTCGCGCCGTGCCGGTCGAGCGCGTCAACCCCCTCCAGGACGCGCTCGCTGTGCACGCCGGCACTCCGCACCCGGACGGTGCCGGGATCGCGCTGGTGATCAACCCGCGCTCGGGTTCCGGGCGTGCGGGGCGCATCCTCCCCGCCGTGCGCCGCGCCCTCCCCCGCCTGCGGGTCGTCGAGCTCGGCGCCGGCGACGACTATGCAGAAGTCATCCGCGCGACGGCAGCCGACTGCGAGGTCCTCGCCGTCGCCGGCGGGGACGGCACGGTGCAGCAAGCCGCGGACGCCGCCCGCGAACGCGGCATCCCGCTCGCCGTACTGCCGACAGGCACGTTCAATCACTTCGCCAAAGACCTCGGCATGTATCCGCTGTCGACGGCGATCGCGGCGATCCGGGCGGGCACGGTCGCGAAAGTCGACCTCGGGGAGGTCAACGGCAAGATTTTCGTGAACACGGCCAGCGTCGGCGCGTACACCGATTTCGTGACGATCCGGGAACGCTACGAACACCGCATCGGCAAGCCGCTGGCCGCGGTCGTCGCCGCCGTCAAGACACTGGGGGCCGCTCGGGCCGTCCGGGTCCGGGTACGCGACCTCGACGGTGAAACGGTCGATGCCCGCTTCAGTCTTCTCTTTCTGGGCAACGGAAGGTACGAGCCGCGGGGGTTCGCTCCGGTGCACCGGGCGACGCTCGACGATGCGCGACTGGATCTGCGGGTGCTCGGCGTCTCGCGTCTCGGCTCCCGCGCGCGGATCTTCGTCGATCTGTTCACCGGACGGATCTCCCGCAACCGTCGCTACCAGGAGTTCTCGGATGCCGAGTTCGACCTCGAGCTGCTGGGGGGCCCGTATCGCATCGCCCGCGACGGCGAGCTCGGCGAAGAGGTCGATCGCCTCCGTGCTCGTGTGCTCCCCCGCGCCCTCACCGTGATCGCTCCGGCAACCTCCGCCCGCTGACGGCGCGATCGTCACCATTGACACGGCTCACGGGGGCTCTCAGCCGCCGGCGCGGCGCTACGCTCGCGCCATGGAAGCGCCTGTCGACTGGTCGGCACGACCGCGGAAGCTCGATGCCGAGGAGTGGGCGCCGGTGGTCGAGGCGGCATCCGGGCTCCCCGGGCCCCGCGCCAACCTCCGCCTCGTCGCGGCTGCGGCCGCGATCGCGGGGGCTCGGGAGGTCGATGCCCTGCTGCGATCCGGAAGCGAGTTCGCAACGATGTGCGCCGCCGCGGCAATCGCTCGCCGCGCCGCGGATCCCCAGGAGCAGGCACGTGCACGCGACCTGGCGTGCGACGGACGGTGGCGTGTTCGTGAAGGCGTCGCCATCGGACTTCAGCTGTGGGGCGATGTGGAGCCGAACGCGATGGCCGAGGCGGCCACGACGTGGGCGCGCGATGCCCATCCGCTCGTTCAGCGCGCCACCGTCGCGGCGATCTGCGAGCCACGGCTGTTGACGTCGCCGCGCGAGGCGGCTCGGGCCGTCGCCGTCTGCGCGACAGCCACCGAGAGCCACCGCTCGCTGTCCGCCGACAGGCGACGTGATCCGGACGTTCGTACCCTGCGCCAGACGCTCGGGTACGGCTGGAGTGTCGCGGTCGCCTCCGACCCCGCCCCGGGGTTGGCCGTGTTCCACGCCCTCGCGCTCGACGATCCCGACGTCGCATGGATCGTGCGGGAGAACCGCGCCAAGAAGCGCCTCGCCGTTCTGCTGACCCCGTCGCCGCCTCACGAGCACGCGTAGAGAGTGAATCCGAGCGCGCTCTCCTTCGACGTCGAGGTCTTCCCCTGCCCGCCGCCCGCCGTCGACGGCCAGGAGCGCAGCGCGTGACACGACGCCGCGCGCACGGCGACCGCCACCGGATCGGTCTTCGGGGCGTGATCCTTCACGACGATCAGGTGCACGCCGGACGCGATACGCGCGCGGACCTCTGCCGCCGTGAACACCACGGCTTGACCGGAGTATCCACCGTCGGTGAGTACTTCGGTCCCGGTCGCGTCGATGACGGGAGCGGCGATGCTCCAAGAGTCCGTCAGGAACAGCGGGGCGCCGTCCACACCGCCGCCGGCAGCCCGCGCCGCCGTGACCAGTTCGATCAACGGGGGCGTGATTCCCGGCAAGCCGCCCCAGAGCTGCGGCGGTGACGGCACGAACGCCTGAGACGCCGACCCCGTCGTGGCCGACGGCTTCACCCCCACGTAGGCGTCTCCCCCGCTCCCGTCGCGTGAGGCATCGACGACCTGCGCAGAAAAGATCGCGGGCCCCGCCAGAACGGCGACCGCCGAGGCCACCACGATGCCGCGACCGAGACGTCGGCGCACGCTCGGCGACAGCGCCGCGGCGACCACCAGTGCGCACGTCACGCCGGCCACGATCATCATGGCGAGCGTCAGAGATCGCGGCATCCGTGACAGCGCGGACAGCGCGATGAACCACGCAAGCTGCAGCGTGACCAGAACGGGCAGCGCCGCGCGCGCCCACCCTCTGGCGTCGGCGCGGAGCCGAACCGCCTCGCTGATTCCGAGCGCGGCCAGGAGGGCGAGCTGGATGCCGATCGCCGACAGATATGCCGTGTGAGGCATGCGCGCCGCGGAGAGGATCGCGGCGCCGGTCGCGAGCCACACGACGAGCACCACGAATGTCGCCGGCCCCGCGCCCCATCTGACGGAGGGAGGAGCGGTAGCCCCCCGTCGCCGCCAGGCGCCAACCGCGACAGCGACAGCGACACCCAGAATGATGCCGAACATCGCCGCAGGGTAGAGCCAGCCAATCTCACCGACATACGCGGGATCGATGAGCTTCGTCGCCGACGCTGAGGCGCCGGCAGCGCCGGTACCCGATCCGCTCCGCACAGCGCCGGCGATGGCGTTGGGAAACAGCCGATCGATGCCGTTGTATCCGAACACCATGGCGAAGACGTCGTCGTCGGTGGAGCCGTCCACGAAGGGTCGCGACCCCGCCGGAACCAGTTCCATGGCGATCATCCACGACAGCGACGTCACCACCGTGCTCGCGAGAAGCACGCCGACGCGGGCGAGACGGCGGAGCCATCGGCCGTCGCCGACGATGGCCGTACCGATCACCAACGCGGGCACGATGAACCATGCCTGCATCATCTTGGCCTGGAAGCCGATGCCGATGAACACGCCGGCCCACACCAGCGGCCAGAGGCGGCTCGTCAGCGCCGCACGTTGCCACCAG
>NZ_MKRU01000029.1:0-15127 GCF_001897985.1 Microbacterium sp. 69-7
GGCTGACCGATTCCCAGCTTCTGCTTGATCTTGGTTTCGATCTCCGCCGCGATGTCGGGGTTCTTCAGCAGGAAGTTGCGGGCGTTCTCCTTGCCCTGACCGAGCTGCTCACCGTCGTAGGTGTACCAGGCGCCGGACTTCTTCACGAGGGCGTGCTCGACGCCGAAGTCGATGAGCGAGCCTTCGCGCGAGATGCCGGTGCCGTAGAGGATGTCGAACTCGGCCTGCTTGAACGGCGGCGCCATCTTGTTCTTGACGACCTTGACGCGCGTCCGGTTCCCGACCGCGTCGGTGCCGTCCTTCAGCGTCTCGATGCGACGGATGTCCAGACGCACCGAGGCGTAGAACTTCAACGCCTTTCCGCCGGCGGTGGTCTCGGGTGAGCCGAAGAACACGCCGATCTTCTCGCGCAGCTGGTTGATGAAGATCATGGTCGTGTTGGTCTGATTGAGACCACCGGTCAGCTTGCGCAGCGCCTGAGACATGAGGCGAGCCTGCAGGCCGACGTGGGAGTCGCCCATCTCGCCTTCGATCTCGGCCTTGGGGACGAGCGCAGCGACGGAGTCGATGACGACCAGATCGATCGCTCCCGAACGAACCAGCATGTCGGCGATCTCCAGCGCCTGCTCCCCCGTGTCGGGCTGCGACACGAGCAGCTGATCGATGTCGACACCGAGCTTCTGCGCATAGTCGGGGTCGAGCGCGTGTTCGGCGTCGATGAAGGCGGCGATGCCGCCGGCGCGCTGCACGTTGGCGATCGCGTGGAGCGTGAGCGTCGTCTTACCCGAGGATTCGGGACCGTAGATCTCGATGATGCGCCCGCGGGGAAGACCTCCCACGCCGAGAGCGACATCGAGGGCGATCGAACCGGTGGGGATGACTTCGACGGGGGCACGGTCGTCGCTGCCCAGTCGCATGACCGAGCCCTTTCCGAACTGCCGGTCGATCTGGGCGAGGGCCGACTCGAGGGCCTTCTCGCGGTCAGCGGGTGAGGGCATGACGTGCTCCTTGTGCTCTGCCGTGGACGGCGCTGCCGGCCTCGGGATTCCGTCGCCTGTAGGCTGTCACGCCCCCTCCCGGCGGGAAGGATGCTGCGACAAGGCGGAGGTGTCGTGATGACGGTGTCCACGTTAGAGACGGTCTCCGACATCGGTGGGCGACAGGCCTCGAATGTGGACAAACGTCCCGAGTCACCTCATGTGCAGGAGCCTACGCCCATCGAACAGAGTTTCGATCACGCGACACGCCGCGCGTCCGTCGCGGATCAGCGTCGGCGCGGCTCCATCAGGCCGACGCCGTGGCGCCGCGAAGCGGGGACGTCCGTCTCGTCGCACAGAGCAAACCAGATCTCGCGCGGCTCGACGCCGTCGGCGAGGGCTTCGGCGGCGGTCCGGTGACCCACACCGGGCAGAGCGAGGTCGGCGACCAACATCGCTGCGCGATTGCCGAACTCGTCCTCGACGGCTCGCGTGAACTCGCTGCGCCGCACGTCAGCGCAGCGACAGCTCGGGCTGGACGAGGCCGTCCTCGAGCCCGGCGAGATCGTCGGGAACCACGTCGGGGAAGACCTGCAGGCCCTCCAGCACCGACAGCCGGTCTCCGACCTCGCGCATGATGGTCGAGATCGGGACGTCCAGCGCCTCGGCGACCGCGGCGAGGATCTCGCTCGAGGCCTCCTTCTGACCGCGCTCGACCTCGCTGAGATATCCGAGGGCGACACTCGCACGGCCGGCGACCTGGCGGAGGGTACGACCCTTCTGCAGGCGGAAGTCGCGAAGCACTTCGCCGATCTCCTGACGAACCAGGATCATGTTCGGGCCCCCTCCTCTACTCGAGATTCCCACCGGGTATCGGTGCCCGGGTGGACAACAGTACCCCACGTGCTGGTCACGATAGCCCCCTCGTGCTGGGTAATGAATGGGAATCGCTGTCATGTAACAGCGTCGACACGAGCGGTATTCCCCGCGTCATCTGAGGGCTCAGAGCGCGTCCAGCACCAGCCGGACGGCGCGCGCCGCCGTCTCGGTGCGGATGGCGGCGCGGTCGCCGTCGATCAGCACGGACTCGACCCGTGAGCCCAGCGGAGTGGCGACGGCGATATGCACCGTGCCGACGGGCTGGCCGTCCGGTGACAGCGGGCCCGCGATGCCGGTCGTCGCCACGCCCACGTCGGCGGGCACGCCGTCACGTCCGAGCGCGCGGCGCACACCCTCCGCCATCTGGCTGGCGACCCGGGGATGCACCGGCCCGTGCGCGTCGAGCAGATGCTGCTCGACGCCCAGAAGGCTCGCCTTCACGTCCGTCGCGTAGGCGACGATCCCGCCGCGGAAGACGCGCGAGGCCCCCGATACCGAGACGATGGATGCGGCGAGCAGTCCCCCGGTCAACGATTCGGCCGCCGCAATGCTCCAGCCGAGGTCGGCGAGTCGGGCGACGAGGCGCTCCGGCTCGCTACTGCGACGACCCGCGGAGACCAGGGTGCTCTCGAGGTCGTCTCCCTCGGCATCCGGATGTTCGTCGTGCGCGCCCCCGCGCCGGGACGAGGCGCTCATCGACGCGTGCCCGTCACGGTGCCGCCGCGGGCGGCTCGGGCTCCACGGATTTCGGTGACCACGTAGTCGACGCCGCTCGCCGCCGTGAGGACCACCGCGATCCACATCGCCGCGGTGTTCACGACGTGGACCCACTCACCGACCACGTTCCACAGCGGCAGCAGCGCGAGGGAGAGCGCGACCGCCTGCGCGACGGTCTTCAGCTTGCCCATCCACGCCGCCGCGACCACGTGACTGCTCGCGACGATGAGGCGATGCACTGTGATGCCGACCTCGCGGACGAGAACAACGATCGTGACGGCCCAGGGGAGCTCGCCCAGGAGGGAGAGCCCGACGAAGGCACAGCCGGTCAGAGCCTTGTCTGCGATCGGGTCGAGGAGCTTGCCGAGGTCGGTGACGATCTCGTACGTGCGCGCCAGGTAGCCGTCGATGCCGTCCGTCGCGATCGCGACGATGAACAGCACACCTGCCCACCACCGCAGCGGGCCGTCGCCGCCCTGATCGGCCAGGAGCATCCAGAGGAAGACCGGCGCGCACAGGATGCGGACGATCGTGATCGCGTTGGGGAGCTGCCGGGGAATCGCCACGAGGCGAGCCTACTCGGGGCCGGTGGTCCGCACGGGCCCCGAGGCGAGCTCAGTCGCGGCCGGTGAGGCTCCACGCGTCTTCGGATCCGTCGTCGCCATCGACCACCGGAAGCCCGTCGAACTGGGCACCGACCGCATCCGGCCCGTACGGGTCGCTCACCGGCGCGGCCGGCGGGTCGTCGCCGCGCAGGCGCGCGAGCACCTCGGGCAGCTGATCCGGAGTGACGAGCACGTCGCGAGCCTTCGACCCCTCCGAGGGACCGACGATCTCTCGCGACTCCAGCAGATCCATGAGACGACCGGCCTTCGCGAAGCCGACGCGGAGCTTGCGCTGCAGCATCGAGGTCGAGCCGAACTGCGTCGAGATGATCTGCTCGGCCGCCGCCAGCAGCAACTCGAGGTCGTCACCGATGTCGGCGTCGATCTCCTTCTTCTCGGCGACCGCGGCGACATCGGCGCGGTACTCCGGCCGAGCCTGGTTCTTGACGTGCGTGACGACCTTCTCGATCTCGCTCTCCGCCACCCACGCGCCCTGCACGCGGATCGCCTTCGACGCCCCCATCGGCAGGAAGAGGCCGTCGCCCTGGCCGATGAGGCGGTCGGCACCGGGCTGGTCGAGGATGACGCGCGAATCGGTGACGCTCGTGACGGCGAACGCCAGGCGCGAGGGCACGTTCGCCTTGATCAGACCCGTGACCACGTCGACGGAGGGCCGCTGCGTCGCGAGCACGAGGTGGATGCCGCTGGCGCGGGCGAGCTGGGTGATCCGCACGATCGAGTCCTCGACGTCGCGCGGGGCGACCATCATGAGGTCGGCGAGCTCGTCCACGACCACGAGCAGATAGGGGTAAGGCTTGAGCACGCGCTCACTGCCGACGGGGAGGTTGATCTCCCCCGCGACCACCGCGCGGTTGAAGTCGTCGATGTGGCGGAAGCCGAACGACGCGAGGTCGTCGTACCGCATGTCCATCTCCTTCACGACCCACTGCAGCGCCTCCGCGGCCTTCTTCGGGTTCGTGATGATGGGCGTGATCAGGTGCGGGACGCCGGCATAGCTCGTGAGCTCGACGCGCTTGGGGTCGATGAGCACCATGCGCACCTCGGAGGGCTTGGCGCGCATCAGCAGGCTCGTGATCATCGAGTTCACGAAACTCGACTTGCCCGAGCCGGTGGAACCGGCCACGAGCAGGTGGGGCATCTTGGCCAGGTTCGCGACGACGTAGCCGCCGCCGACGTCCTTGCCGACGCCGATCGTCATCGGATGCGTCTGACTGGTCGCCGCCTGCGAGCGCAGCACGTCGCCCAGGGTGACGATCTCACGGTCGGTGTTGGGGATCTCGACACCGATGGCGCTCTTGCCGGGGATGGGCGCGAGGATGCGCACCTCGTTCGACGCCACGGCGTACGCGATGTTGTTGGTGAGCGCGGTGATGCGCTCGACCTTGACGCCGGGGCCGAGCGAGATCTCGTACTGGGTCACCGTCGGCCCGCGCGAGAAGCCCGTGACGCGCGCATCGACACCGAACTGCTCGAAGACGCCTCTGATGGCCGCGACCACGCGGTCGTTCGCCTCCGATCGCGCCTTCGGCGGGTCGCCTTGGGCCAGTGCGGCGACCGAGGGAAGCCGATAGGGCGCCTGCGGCGGCTGACCGTCGTGGTCGTCCCCCAGGGCGGAGATACCCGGGAGGATCCCGTCGTCGAGGATGATCTCGCCGCTGTCCTCGCGGATGCCGGTGTCGGCGCGACGCGCGGCCTTCTTGGCGTGGGCGATCACGGCCGGATCGATGATCTCGGTCGGCGCCTCCGGAAGCGGGGGGACCGGCGGAACAGCGGCCGGCATCGCGACGGCCTGCTCGAAGCCGCCGTCGCCGCTGGTGTCCAACAGCGCCGTCAGGTCGTCCGAGCCGAGGTGGCCGTCGACATCCTCCTCACGGCCGGACTTGTTGCGGCGCCACCACGGCAGGTCCTTCTCCGCGGCATCGTCCGTCTGGCCGAAGGCGACCGTGGGTGCGTCGGCCGCGGGCGCGTCGGGGCGCTCGGCGCCGAACATCCACGCGTACAGGTCTCCGAGACGGCGGCCGATGCGGTTGGGCGGGGTCTTGGTGAGGATGAGAATGCTCAGCAGTGTCAGCGCACCCAGGAGGATGTAGGCGCCGATCGGCGTGAGCAGCGACAGCGGCTCGCCGATGGTCCACCCGAACAGACCGCCCGCGGCGCTGAGCGCCGGCATGCCCTGCGACGGCTGCGGCCGACCGCCCGCAACATGGCAGAAGCCGGCGATCGAGAGCACGAACAGTCCGAAGCCGATGCCGATGCGCCCGTTGTCGTGGATGGACGGCGGGTGCCGGAACAGCCAACCCGCCAGCACCAGCAGGAGCACGGGCATGATGAAGGCGACGCGGCCGACGAACAGCCCCACGGTGTAGGCGCTGATCTGCGTCGCGGCGTCGTTGCCGATGAAGAACCATTCGTTGACGGCGCCGAGCGCGGCCAGCACGACGAGCAGGAACGGGAAGCCGTCGCGGCGCTGGTCCTTCTCGAGCGTCTCGAGGCCGAAAGCGCGGAACATGCCGCCGACGGCGTGCGCGACGCCGAGCCAGGCGCGGACGGCGAGCGGCGGGCGGTCGGTGTCGTCGACGTACTTCGTGGGAGCCGGCGCGGGCTTGCGGGCACGGGTCGATGAGCCCTTCGCGGACGCGCGGGCGTTCGTGGGCGTGCTCGTGGATCGTGCCATTACTCCACGGTAGGCGCAGGGACGCCCGGATCCGCGGATTGACGCGGCCCGAGACGTGCCCGGCATCCGCGGCGCCGCCGCGTCAGCGCAATCGCTTGACCATGGTGTCGCGACCGTGACCGGCCTGGGTGAGCGCGAAGCCCTCGCTGCGATAGAGCGTCTGGGCGTAGTTGCCCCGTTCCACCGACAGACTGATGCGGCCGTAGCCCTCGGCCCGCGCATGCTCGCACAGTCGCTGGAGCAGGGCGCGTCCGACGCCGTGCGCGCGCCAGAGCGGCCTCACACCGATGATGAGCTCCGGCACGCCCGTGCCGATGTACCCGAAGCCGGGGTCGCTGCGCGGCAGCATCCGATACCACGCCGCGCCGACCGGGCTGTCCTGCGCGTCGATCGCGACGAAGCCGGCGTCGCCGGGACGCATCCACCCCGAGATGTAGCGGTTGTGGTCAGGATGCGTCAGCACCTCGTGCCGCGGGCGCGCGCCCCCCTGCCGCCAGTTCGCCGCTTCGACGACCATGTCGCCCAGGAACGCCCCATCGGCCTGTGTCGCGGGGCGCACACGAAAGCTGACGGGCATGGAGCCGATCGTAGCGCTGCGCCGCGACCGCTCAGGCTTCGATGACGAGGGGGACGATCATCGGGCGACGACGCAGCCGCTGGTTCACCCACCGACCGATCGTGCGGCGCACGACCTGCGACAGCGCGTGGGTGTCGCGGACGCCCGATTGAGCCGCCTCAGTGAGGGCCGCGGCGATCTTGGGCTTGACGTCGTCGAACACCTTGTCGTCCTCCGCGAAACCACGCGCGTGGATCTCGGGGCCGGTGATGATCCGCCCCGTCGCGGCATCGACGACGACGATCACCGAGATGAAGCCCTCCTCGCCGAGGATCCGGCGATCCTTGAGGTCGGCGTCGGTGATCTCACCCACGGTCGATCCGTCGACGTAGACGAAGCCGAGATCGAGCTGGCCGACGACGCGGGCGACGCCGTCCTTGAGGTCGACGACGGTGCCGTTCTCGGCGATGATCGTGTTCCCCGCGGGGATGCCGGTGTCCTGCGCGAGCTTCGCGTTCGCGATGAGGTGACGGTACTCGCCGTGCACCGGCATGACGTTGCGCGGCTGCAGGATGTTGTAGCAGTACAGCAGCTCGCCCGCCGCCGCGTGACCCGACACGTGCACCTTGGCGTTGCCCTTGTGCACGACGTTGGCACCGAGCTTGGTGAGGCCGTCGATCACGCGGTAGACCGCGTTCTCATTGCCCGGAATCAGGCTCGACGCGAGGATGACGGTGTCACCCCGACCGGGCTCGATCGCGTGGTCCAGGTTCGCCATGCGGCTGAGCACGGCCATCGGCTCGCCCTGCGACCCGGTCGACATGTAGACGATCTTGTCGTCGGGAAGATCCTGCGCCTTCTTGTAGTCGATCAGCACGCCGTCGGGAACGCGCAGATAGCCGAGATCCTCGGCGATCGTCATGTTGCGCACCATCGAGCGCCCGAGGAACGCGAGACGGCGCCCGTTCGCCGCGGCCGCGTCGATGACCTGCTGGACGCGGTGCACGTGGCTGGAGAAGCTCGCCACGATGACGCGCCGGGGAGCCTTGGCGATCACCTGGTCCAGCACCGGACCGATGTCGCGCTCGAGGGGGGTGAAGCCGGGCACGTCGGCGTTCGTGGAGTCGACCAGGAAGAGATCCACGCCGTCCTCGCCGAGGCTCGCGAACGCGCGGAGGTCCGTGAGGCGGCCGTCCAGGGGCAGCTGGTCCATCTTGAAGTCGCCGGTGGCCAGCACCGTACCGGCGTCGGTGTGGATCGCGACAGCGAGTGCGTCGGGGATCGAGTGGTTGACGGCGACGAACTCGAGGTCGAACGGACCGACCTGCTCCTCCTGCCCCTCCTGCACGGTCAGCGTGTAGGCCTTGATGCGGTGTTCCTTGAGCTTCGCTTCGACGAGCGCGAGGGTGAGCTTCGAGCCGATGAGGGGAATGTCGCTCTTCAACCGCAGCAGGTAGGGCACCGCGCCGATGTGGTCCTCGTGGCCGTGCGTGAGCACGACGCCCACGACGTCGTCGAGCCGGTCCTTGATCGGCTCGAAGTCGGGGAGGATGAGGTCGACACCGGGCTGGTGCTCCTCGGGGAAGAGCACACCGCAGTCGACGACGAGGAGCTTGCCCTCGTATTCGAAGACCGTCATGTTGCGACCGATCTCGCCCAGCCCGCCGAGCGGGATGACGCGAAGGGTCTGCGGGGCGAGCGCGGGGGGCTCGGAGAACGTCGTGGGCATCGTCTGCCTTTCGTGGATGCCGCGGCATCCACCGGTATCGCGGTCGCTCAGCGGGTGGTGCCGTGGACCTTGGGGAGCGCGCCGCCGGCGGCGGCGTTGCGGTCGGGTCGGAAGTTGGAGAAGTCGGCTCCGTCGACGCCCTTGACGAGTGCGAGCTCGTCCTCGATGAGGGCGGCCTCCCACTCTTCGGGGCCGACGAGCGGCAGGCGCACGCGCGGGCTGGAGATGCGGCCCAGGCCGTGCAGGATGTACTTCGCGCTCACCGTGCCGGGCACATGGGTCATGACGGCGCGGACGAGCGGTTCGAGCTGCTGGTGCGCGGCGGTGGCGGTGGCCAGGTCGCCGCGGTTGACGGCATCCACGATGACACGGTAGGGCGTCGCGGTGATGTTGGCGGTGACGCCGATGAGACCCGACGCGCCGATGGACAGGTGCGGCAGGACGTTCGCATCGTCGCCGGAAAAGTACATGAGATCGGTCTGGTTGAGCACCCGACTGACCTCGCTGAAGTCGCCCTTGGCGTCCTTCACGGCGAGGATGTTCGGGTGGTTGGCCAGCCGCAGGATGGTCTCGTACTTGATCGGCACGCCGGTGCGACCGGGGATGTCGTAGAGGATGACCGGGAGGTCGGTCGCATCGGCGACGAGGCGGAAGTGCGTCAGGATGCCGGCCTGGGTCGGCTTGTTGTAGTACGGCGTGACGATCATGATGCCGTCGGCGCCGGCCTTCTCGCTGGCCTTGTAGAGCTCGATCGCGTGCGCGGTCTCGTTCGAACCGCCGCCGGTGATGATCTTCGCCCGGCCGCTGGAGACGGACTTTCCGACCTCGACGAGCTTCAGCTTCTCAGGATCGGTGAGGGTGCTCGTCTCGCCGGTGGTGCCGGTGACGACGATGCCGTCGGCTCCGGCGGTGATGACGTCGTCGATGTGCTTCTCGACGGCGGGCCAGTCGACTTCACCGTCGGCCGTCATCGGAGTGACGAGCGCGACGAGGACCTGTCCGAAGGGATTGCCCGAGTGCGTCATGTCTCCAGGCTACCGGCTCGCGGCGACCCCGTCGGAGCAGACCACGGGCGCGTCATCCCCGTCCGTCAC
Source organism: Microbacterium sp. 69-7 (assembly GCF_001897985.1). Classification (NCBI taxonomy): domain Bacteria; kingdom Bacillati; phylum Actinomycetota; class Actinomycetes; order Micrococcales; family Microbacteriaceae; genus Microbacterium; species Microbacterium sp. 69-7. The sequence goes on from NZ_MKRU01000029.1 coordinate 9,253, forward strand.
CGTCCGGTGCGGGCCGTCACCGTCCGGTGCGGGCCAGACGGGCGGCCAGGGGGCTCGGCAGCAGACGCATCCCCGCCACGAGCAGCTTGTAGCGCACCGAGGCGCAGCCCTTCGCGGACGACGTCCGCGGCGTCGAGCCACATCACCGACGGAATACCCTCCCGCCCCGGCGGCAGCCCCAGGCGCTCGTGAAAATTCGTGTGCGTGAAGCCGGGGCAGAGCGCCGTCACGGTGACGCCGCGCGGTGCGTAGACCGCGTTGGCCCACCGGCTGAAGGAGATCACCCACGCCTTGACCGCGCCGTACGTTCCGCGGGGCATGAATCCGGCGACCGAGGCGACGTTGACGATGCGCCCGTGTCCCCGCTCGAGCATGGCGCCCAGCGCAGCGTGCGTCAGGTGCATCGTCGCCCGCACGTGCAGATCGAGATGACGCTGCTCGTCGGTGATGTCGCCCGCCGCGAAGTCGAGATCGAGTCCGAATCCGGCGTTGTTGACCAGGATGCCGATCGGCCGCTCGCGGTCGGCGACGCGAGCGACGACCGACGCGAGACCGTCATCGGCGACGAGATCCGCGGCCAGCACCTCGACCTGAACACGGTAGTCGGCACGCAGGCGCTCGGAGATGTCCCGGAGTGCGGCGCGGTCACGGGCGACCAGGACGAGGTCGGCTCCGCGGGCCGCAAGCTGACGGGCGAACTCCGCGCCGAGGCCCGAGCTGGCACCCGTCACCAACGCTGTCCTGCTCATCGCGCGCTCCCTCTTGTCGTTGCGGCTGGTCGCTGCGGCTCGCTGTGCGAACCGATCAGGGTCGGATCAGCGTCAGGAACCGGTAGGGGATGCCTGTGCGCGAGACCGACCATCCGTCCGTCGGTTCCACCCGCGCCACGCTCCAGCCGTGCCGCTCGGGGGCGAACGTGTCACCGTCGACCTCGAGATCGAGCTCGGTGACCTCCAGCACATCGGCGCGCGCGATCACCTCCGCGAACAGCCCCGCTCCCCCGATGACCCAGGCTGATTCCTCGCCGTCAACGAGCTTCAGCGCCTGATCGAGCGAGACGGCCCGCTCCGCGCCGTCACCCCGCCAGGAGTCATTGCGCGTGACGACGATGTTCCGGCGACCCGGGAGGGGTCGGAACCGGGGCGGGAAGGACTCCCACGTCCGCCGCCCCATGATGACCGGATCCCCCATCGTCGCGGCGCGGAAATGCGCGAGGTCTTCCGGCACGTGCCACGGCATGCCGCCGTCCTTGCCGATGACGCCACCGCGCGCCTCGGCCCAGATCAGCCCGAGTCGGGTCATACCGCGACCGCGGCTCGGATCGTGGGGTGGTGCTGATAATCCTCAACGAGGATGTCCTCGTACGTGTAGTCGAAGATCGACTCGGGCGTCCGAGCGAACGCGAGGCGGGGATACGGATACGGCTCCCGCGTGAGCTGCTCGCGGACCTGCTCGAGGTGGTTGTCATAGATGTGGCAGTCGCCACCGGTCCACACGAAATCGCCGGGCTCGAGCCCGGTCTGCTGGGCGATCATCATCGTCAGCAACGAGTACGAAGCGATGTTGAACGGCACGCCGAGGAACATGTCCGCGCTGCGCTGATACAGCTGGCACGACAGCTTGCCGTCGGCGACATAGAACTGGAACAAGGCGTGGCAGGGAGCGAGCGCCATCTGCGGAATGTCGGCCGGATTCCACGCCGACACGATGAGGCGACGCGAGTCGGGGCTGGTGCGGATCTGATCGATGACCTGGGAGATCTGGTCGATCTGTCCGCCCGACGGCGTCGGCCACGAGCGCCACTGCACACCGTAGACCGGTCCGAGCTCGCCCTCGGCATCCGCCCATTCGTCCCAGATGCTCACACCGTGCTCCTGCAGCCACGAGACGTTCGACTCGCCGCGCAGGAACCAGAGCAGTTCGTAGGCGATCGATTTCATGTGCACGCGCTTGGTCGTGATCAACGGGAAGCCCTGCGACAGGTCGAAACGGATCTGGCGTCCGAACACGCTCGTCGTGCCGGTGCCGGTGCGATCGTCCTTGTGCACGCCGTCGGCGAGCACGTCGCGGAGGAGGTCTTCATACGGGGTGGGGATGGATGCCGCGCTCACGCCAGCCACCCTACCCTCGCCCGCCGACACCGGGACGGTTACGAACGGCCCGTCATCGGAGCCGGGTCCCGTCGGGAGGCGGTATCGTGGCAGACCGTGAACATCGTCGATGCCGTGCTCGTGCTGACCGCACTGCTCGCCGTGACCCTCGCCGTCGGACTCTTCCTGCGGTGGACGCAGAACCGTCCCCGCCGCGCCTCGACCGATGAAGTCGTGGAGCCGCGTCGGCTCGGAGCGGACGCCCTCGGTGAGCGCGCCACCCTGCTGCAGTTCAGCACCCAGATGTGCGCCCGCTGCCCCGGCGTGCACCGCGTGCTCGGATCGATCGCCGACACCCATGACGGCGTGATGCACCTGGACGTCGACCTCACCGACCGTCCCGACATCGCGAAGCACTTCCACGTGCTCCAGACGCCGACGACGTTGATCCTCGACCGCGACGGGGTCATCCAGACCCGCTTCGGAGGCACTCCCAGCCGCAGCGCGATCGAGCTGGAGCTCGGACGCGTCACCGGCGCCCCCGCCAGCGTCTGAGGGTTCGCTCCTGCCGCCAGCCCGACCGGTTCCGTGGGGGGACGGGCCCGTCTAGGCTCGGATGCACACCGCCGCCACGCGGCCCGCATCCGACACGAGGAGCACACATGAGCGTCACGAGCGAAGCGTCCACGAGCTGGAAGGGCTCCCTCACCGACGGATCCGGCGAGATCGCCCTGGAGAGTTCGAACCAGGGTCCGTTCGCCGTCAACTGGAAGGCCCGCAGCGAAGGCTCCTCATCGGTGACGACGCCGGAGGAGCTGCTCGCCGCGGCGCACTCCTCGTGCTTCAGCATGGCCCTCTCGCACGCGCTCGCCGGCAACGGAACGCCCCCGGAGAGCATCGAGACCACGGCATCCGTCACCTTCATCCCGGGCACCGGCATCACCGGCTCGCACTTGAACGTCAACGCGGTGGTCCCGGGACTGTCGGCCGAGGACTTCGCCCGCATCGCGGGCGAGGCGAAGACGGGCTGCCCCGTCTCGGCCGCCCTGGCCGGCATCGAGATCACGCTCGAGGCGACGCTTGCCTGAGAACGACCCATCGCGCGCCGAGGGGCGCGTCGTCGTCGCGGGAGCCTCCGGTCTCATCGGCCGCGCTCTCGTGGCGAGCCTGCGCGCCGACGGCATCGCCGTGACGCGCCTCGTGCGCCGCGCGAGCGCCGCGCCCGACGAGATCTCCTGGGATCCGGCCGCCCAGCCGCTGCCCGCGGCGGCACTCGAAGGTGCGCGGGCCGTCGTCGGGCTCAACGGCGCAACGCTCGGGCACTTTCCGTGGACGCGACGGTACAAGCACGATCTCGTGTGGTCGCGGATCGCTCCGACGCAGGCGCTCGCGGCAGCGGTGCGCGCGCTCGGCGAGGACGCCCCCCATTTCGTGTCCTCGTCAGCGGTCGGCTACTACCCGTCGGCGCCGGGGGCGAGTTTCACCGAGTCGTCTCCGCGCGGAGACACCTTCTTGGCGGACCTGTGCGGCGAGTGGGAGACGGCCGCGACCCGCGGCGCCGGGGATCGCGCCCGCGTATCGCTGCTGCGCACCGCGCCGGTCGTGCACGCCGACGGTGTTCTCAAGCCGCTTCTGCTGCTCACCAAGCTCGGCCTGTCGGGCCCGATCGGTCGCGGAACCCAGGTCTGGCCGCTGATCTCTCTCGACGACGAGGTCCGCGCGATCCGCCATGTCATCGACAACGGCCTCGCCGGCCCGGTCAACCTCGCAGGGCCCGAGCGCACGAGCGCCAACGATCTCGGGTTCGCTCTCGCGAGGCGGATGAATCGCCCCTACCTGCTGCGCGTACCGGAGTGGGCGCTGAAGCTGGTCCTCGGGCGCGACGCGGCAGAGGGACTGCTCACGTGCGACATGAATGTGGTCCCCGAGGCGCTCACGGCATCCGGCTTCGTCTTCTCGCATCCGACGGTCGAGGATGCCGTGGCCGCCGCGGTGCCGGCCTGATCAGCGCGTCGGCGGGTTCTTCTCGAGCGTGATCGCCCGTCGGATGGCTTCGCGGGCGCGGCGTCGATCGCCGGCGCCGTCGTAGGCCAGCCCCAGCCGGAACCAGGCGCGCCAATCGGTGGGGTGCGCCTCGACGTCGTGCCGGTAGTGCGGGAACACCGCATCGGCCTGCGCACGGTCGGGACGGCCGCTGACGCGGACATCCATCTCCTCGCTCGGGAGCGCGCCTTCGGCCTCCAGCCGCCTGGCGAGGCGCTCGGCGCTGCGCCCGAAAGCAAGCTCCCGCCAGAGCGCCCACCCCGCGATGACGGGCAGGACGATCAGCGCCACGCCCATGGCGACGCCGATGATCTGCCCCGAGATCAGCAACAGCCACGCGCGCTGCGCGACGAGAACGATGTAGAGGACGAGCAGCGCCGCCATGACGGCGACGCCCGCGCGGGCCTTCATGCCCCGGTGACGCGGGCGACTTGCCCGGGAACGGAGCCCTCGTCGACGACCTCGATGACCGGCGCTGCGGGGCGCGGCGCGCCGAGACCGAGATCGATGAGCGCGTCGAGGCCGATCGTCACCCCGCGCGCGTCCCGCGCCGCCGCAAGGGCGACGCGGATGCCGGGCGCGTACGCGCGGGCCGGCTCGATCGTGTCGTGGACGATGGTCAGCGACTCCCCCGGCCCCGACAGGATCGTCTCCTGCTTCGCGATGACGCCCGGCCGGCGCAACGAATGGATGGGAACACTCGCGACCTGCTGGCCGCGCGCCCGCTGATCGACATGCGGGGACTCGACCGGGCCGACCCCGGCGCGAGCGTCGGCGATGAGTTCGGCGGTGCGCACGGCCGTGCCACTCGGCGAGTCGACTTTCGTCTCGCGATGCGTCTCGACGATCTCGATCGAGGGGAACAGAGGTGCCGCCGCCGCCGCCAGTGCCGTCGCGACGACCGAGCCCAGGGAGAAGTTGGGAATGAAGACCGCGCCCGTACCCGCCGCCTCGACGAGGGGGCGCACCAGCGCGATCCGTTCGGTCGACCAGCCCGAGGTGCCGACGAGCACGTTCTTCCCGCGTTCGATCGCTGCGCGGACGACATCGATCGACACACCGGGCGTCGACGCATCGACGACGAGATCGGCCGCGTCGATCTCGGCGAGATCGCTCGCCGACCCGAGAACGGCCACCGTCTCGAAGTCGTCGAGCTCATCGATCACGCCGGCGATGATCGCACCGAGCTTGCCGGTGCCGCCCACGAGGGCCACTCTCGTCGTCATGGTTCCAGCCTAGGCCGTGCGGCCGACACGGTTACGCTCGAGGGATGGTGCTGCTCGACCCCCTCGCCGCCGACGACCCGCGCGCACATGCCCTGCTGGAGGAGTACTTCCAGATGCGTGCCGACGCGTTCCCTCAGGGGCAGGCGTACCGTCCCGTCTTCCCCGCGGCATCCGTCTTCACGCCGCCGGCCGGCGCCTTTCTCGTGCTCGTCGACGACGACGGGGCGGATGCCGGGTGCGGCGGCATCCGCAGGGTCGAGGACGGACCGGCGGGCGTGCGGTACGAGGTCAAGCATCTGTACCTGCAGCCACGCACCCGCGGTCGCGGCTGGGGTCGGCTTCTGCTGGACGCGCTCGAGGGGCGGGCCCGCGCGTTCGGCGCGGCAGAGCTCGTGCTCGACACCCACCACACGCTGGAGGCCGCCGGCGCGCTCTACGCGCGCTCGGGTTTCACCGCCATCGAGCCCTACAACGACAACCCGAACGCGACCCGCTGGTACGGCAAGGTGCTCTGAG
>NZ_MKRU01000030.1:0-15123 GCF_001897985.1 Microbacterium sp. 69-7
TCCCCGAGATCACCGCCGCCTAAACTAACGACAGCTGATCATCGCAACGAAGCGAAAGACCACCACTCAAACGGACGCGGCCCGTACGAGACCCGCTCGGTCCGACTGTTCGACCTGGATGACGGGATGGCACGCCTGATCGCCGACCTTCCCGCACCCCTCGCCTACGCGATCCACGACGCCCTCACCAGCCGCGCCTGCCACGTCCTCGACCACCCCGAAGGCGCCGCCGACGGCGCGGCCGCGAGCGGCGGTGGTGAAGGTGATGCAGACAGTGGAGATGGTGGTGACAACGACGGGCAGAGCGTCGTCACTGGGACGGCGCGCACTACCAGCGATATTGGCAACGCCGACACCGACCCAGCATCCTGCGGTGGTGCGATCTGCGTGCAGGAGAAGGATCACCGCACGCTCGCGCAGGTGCGCGCTGACATCCTGAGCGACCTGCTGCTCACCGCCACTCCCACCACCACAGCCACCGGGGCGGGGCTGGACACGGTGACCGCGCAGATTCAGTTGACGATCCCCGCACTCACTCTCGCCGGCGCCCCGGACGCAGGTCCAGCGATCCTGACCGGGTACGGCCCGATCCAGCCCGCCCTCGCCCGAAGACTCACCGGGCTCGCACCCGGGTGGGATCGGGTGTTCACAGACCCCATCGCCGGCATCCCGGTCGCGGTCGACCGGTACCGGCCGTCCGCGGGCCTTCGCCGCTACCTGAGCGCACGGGATGAACGATGCCGCACGCCCGGATGCACCCGCCCCGCACACCGATGCGACCAGGACCACACCACCGCCGCCGCGATCGGCGGAGCGACCGCACACGATAACCTCGCCCACCTGTGCCGACGACACCACACGCTCAAACACCACACCACCTGGCGAGTACGGCACCTCGGAGGCGGAACCCTGCAATGGACCTCCCCCACCGGACGACACTACGAAGACCACCCGCCCAGCCGCGTCCGATTCGTCCCCGACACCACCACACCGGCACCTGGCGGGGGCGAGCCGCCACCGTTCTGAGAGGATCGACGGATGAGCGAGAGCCTCGATGCCGAGTTGGACCGCATCTTCGCGGCGCGAGATCGCGATGCGATGGCGCCGACGATCGCGGCGCTCGAGGAGATCCACGCCCGGCATCCCGATCACGCGCGTGTCCTGTACGAGCTCGCTGGGGCGCATGACACCGCCGGTGACGAAAGCGCGGCCTCGGCTCTGTATCCGCGCGCGCTCGACGCCGGTCTGACCGGCGACATCCGCCGCCGATGCCTGCTCCAGTACGCCAGCACGCTGCGAAACCTCGACCGGTTCGACGAGTCCCTCCGGGTGTTCGCCGACGCTCGCGACGAGTTCCCCGAAGCGGTCTCACTGGCCGTGTTCGAGGCCCTCAGCCTTCATGCTGCCGGCCAGGTCCACGCGGCCTTCGCCGAGCTGCTCGATGTCGTCGCCGCGCACGCGTCGGAGACGGAGCTGGATCGCTACCGCGCATCGCTGCGCGCAAACGCGGACTACCTGCGAGATCTGGACGTCGCCGCAGACGGCGGGGCGTGACAGCACGCCGCCGTCTGCGCGCACTCAGCTCGCGACGATCCGCACGTCCGCGGCATCCACCGACAGGCGCACCGCGTCGCCTTCCGCCGTCTCCGCGGCGAGCATCTGCGCGACGGTGAGCTCGCAGACGACCGGCGGTGACGCCGTGTACACGCGGGCGCCCGCGGGCGTCGCCTCGATGCGTTCCACGCGCGCCGTCCACGTCGCGGTGCCGGCTGCCCGCACCGGCTCGGCGGCGCCGGCCCCCGCGGCCTCGCCCTCCGATGCCCCGGACCCTTCGCTCTCAAGGCGTACGGCACCGATCGGGATGAGCGCCACCGCGTCCCCGTCGCGCACCCCCGCAGCTCGCAGCCGCAGCACCCCGGCACCCCACACGCCGTCCTCCACACGCCCGGCCACCCGATTGACGCCGGCGAGGGCGGCGACGAAATCCGTGGCCGGGGCCGTGAGCACCTCACGCACCGCGCCCTGCTGAGACACCCGCCCCGCTTCGAGCACGACGAGGCGATCCGCGACGGCGACGGCGTCGACCACGTCGTGCGTCACGAAGACCGTCGTGCACCCCGCCGCGCGCACACGCTCGGCGAGCGTGCGGCGGATGTCCGCAACCGTCACCGGATCGAGCGCCGTGAACGGCTCGTCCAGCAGAAGCACCCGGGGCTCGGTGGCCAATGCGCGCGCCAGCGCGACCCGCTGCTGCTGTCCGCCGGACAGCTCCGCCGGACGGCGATGCCCGATCCCGGAGAGGCCCACCTCAGCGAGCGCCCGCTCGGCGCGCGAGCGCCGCTCGACCCGCCCGGCCGCGCGCCCCTCCCCCGCGGACACGCGCACGCCGAAGGCCACGTTGTCCCGCGCGGACAGATGGGGGAACAGGTGCGGATCCTGCCCCAGCAGCACGACCCCGCGGCGCTGCGGCGCGAGCTGCACGCGCGGCGACGACACGACCTCGCCGGCGACGTGCACACGGCCCTCGGTGATCGCCAGCAGCCCGGCGATCACCGAGACGAGGGTGGACTTGCCCGCACCACTCGGGCCCATGACGGCGACGATCTCCCCCGCGGATGCCGAGATCTCGGCATCCAGGACGAACCCCTCGCGCCGCACGACGACGTGCGCCTCGAGCGTCGCGCCGCTCACCGGGTCGCCCCCGGGCGCCATGCCCGCACCGCGAGAAGCACCGCCAGCGCGGTCACGAGCAGCAGCAGCGACAGCGCCACCGCGGTGCCCTGCGACACCCCAGCCCCGTTGAACGCGGTGTAGATCGCCAGCGGCATCGTCTGCGTCACCCCCGGCGCATTGCCGGCGAACAGCGCCGTCGCGCCGAACTCCCCGATCGCGCGCGCGAAGCACAGCACGGTGCCGGCGATGAGGCCGGGAGCCGCCAGCGGCAGCGTGATACGCCACAGGATGCGCCAGCGCCCCGCACCGAGCGCCGCCGCCGCCTGCTCGTAGCCCGTGCCCGTCGCACGGAGGGCTCCTTCGACGGCGAGCACGAGGAACGGCAGCGCGACGAAGGTCTGCGCGATCACGACGGCCGCGGTCGTGAAAGGCAGGCGCACGCCGACGACGGCGAGCCACTGCCCGAGCCAGCCGTTGCGTCCGAGCAGGAACAGCAGCGCGACCCCGCCGACCATCGGCGGCAGCACGAGCGGGACCGTGACGAACGCCCGCAGCACTCCCGCCAGGCGCGGACCCGACCGCGCGATCCAGAGTGCCAGCGGGATGCCGAGAACGATGCAGACGAGGGTCGCGAGCGCGCCGGTCACGAGTGACAGCCCGAGCGCCGACACCGCTGCCGGCGACGTGATGTCTCCCCAGAGCGTCGCCCCGTCGACGCGCCCGACGAGCGCGGTCAGCGGCACGACGAGCACCGCCAGCCCCAGCACGGCCGGCACCCCCAGCGCGAGCGGGACGAATCCCCGCGGCTGCCCGTGCCGCCCCGGCGCGATGACCGTCATGGCGTGCCGAAGCCGAGGTCGGTGAGCGTGGCGCGTGCGGCATCGGAGCGCACGAAGTCCACGAAGGCCCGCGCGGCCGGAGAATTCGCAGCGTTGTCCAGGGCGACGATCGGGTACGTGTTGACCACGGCATCGGCGCCGGGCGTCGCCACGGTCTGAACGTCGGCGGTCGTCGTGGCGTCGGTCACGTACACGAGCCCGGCATCCGCCTCGCCGCTGGCCACTTTCGTGAGGACGGCGGTCACGTTCTGCTCGTAGCTGTCGACGGATGCCGTCACGCCCGCCTTCTGCAGCAGCGTCTGCGAGGCCGCGCCGCACGGCACGTCGGCCGCACACAGCACGACGCGCAGGGACGGGTTGGCGAGGTCGGCGAGCCCCTGCACGCCGGCCGGATTTCCGGAGGGGACGATGAGGGTGAGGACGTTCGTCGCGAACGGCTGCGGCGAGGAGGCGAGCCCGGCGGCGACGACCTTCTGCATGTTCTTCTCGTCGGCGGAGGCGAAGACGTCGGCGGGGGCGCCCTCGATCAGCTGGGTCGCCAGCGTCGACGAGCCGTCGTAGCTGATGGGACGGATCGTCACACCCGGGTGCGCCGCCTGGAACTGATCGGCGAGCCGGGTGAAGGCCGCCTTCAGCGACGCCGCGGCGAAGACGGTCAGCTCGCCGGACATGCTGTCCGACGACGCCGTCCCCGAGGCGGCTCGGCCGGCATCCGCCGATCCCGCACCGGCGCTGCAGCCGGCGAGCGCCATGGCCGTGGCGATGAAGGCGGCGAGGACGTACCTCGATCGCGTGCGCATCAGCTCTCCTTCGGAGTCTCGACGATGACGGAGGTGGCTTTGATGACCGCCACGGCCAGCGCACCGGGCTCGAGCCCCAGGTCGCGGACCGCCTCGGCCGACATCAACGAGACGACGCGGTGGGGGCCGGATTGGATGTCGACCTGCGCCATCACTCCGTCCTGCTGCACGCGCGTGACGAGCCCCACGAATCGGTTGCGTGCGCTGGAGAGGACATCCGCGGGGTCTGCGGCGGCGTGGGCGAGTGCGACCGCACGGGCGGCGAGCGCATCGCCGGGGATCTCGACCGGCGAGGCCCCCGTCGTCGGAAGGATGCCCTGATCGACCCACCGACGGAGGGTGTCGTCGCTCACGCCGAGCAGACGCGCGGCCTCGGTGACACGGTATGAACGCATACCGCCAACGATAGCGCGCATCTGCGGACAGAAGGCCGCCTCAGAGGACGCATTTGCGGATTTCGACAGCGGGAGGCGCTTGTGGCGCACGGCCCCGCGGACGGGCACGGCGGATACGCTGGCACCGTGCCGCTGCCTCCTCTCGTCGACCCCGCTCCCGACCTCAGCCCCGCCGAACGCGCACGCACGCAGCGCCACCTCGTGCTGAACGGCGTGGGCGATCTCGGTCAGCGCCGACTCGCGGCCGCGCATGTCGCCGTCGTGGGCGCCGGCGGGCTCGGCTCCCCCGTCGTCATGGCACTGGCCGCGGCCGGCATCGGCACCCTGACGGTCATCGACGACGACGTCGTCGACCTCAGCAACCTCCAGCGGCAGCTTCTTCACCGACACGCCGACATCGGCGCGCACAAGACCGCGTCGGCGGAGCGCGTCGCTGCCGACCTGTCCCCCGAGACGGTGGTCATCCCCGTCGCCGAACGCCTCGCGAGCGAGAACGCGCAGGACCTGCTCCACGGCGCCGATCTCGTCGTGGACGGCAGCGACACGTTCGAGACCCGGGCAGCGGTCGCCGCCGCCTGCGAGAGTCTCGGCATCCCGCTCGTCTGGGGCGTGCTGCAGGAGTTCCACGCACAGGTCACGGTGTTCTGGAACGCACCACCGGCCGGGACCGACCCGGTCGTGCTGTCCGACCTGCATCCCGCCGACGAGGTCGGTACGCCGCCCACCTGCGCCGAGGTCGGCGTGCTCGGAGCCCTCTGCCTGCAGGTGGGCGGCATCCTCGCCGTCGAGGCGATCAAGCTCATCGTGGGCACCGGTGAGCCGCTGCTGGGCCGCGTGCTCGTGATCGACGCCCTGCGCGGCACGCAGACCGAGGTCGCGCTGCGCGGGGCTGCTCCCGCCGCTCCGACGACGCCGCAGCCGATCGACGCTCCCGCCGCGGCGGCCCCCGCGGCGATCCGCGAGCTGACGGCGAGCGAGATGCTCGCCGCGCAGGAGGCCGGCGCCACCCTCCTCGATGTGCGCGAACCGTGGGAGACGCAGACCGGCGTCGTCGCCGGCTCCGTCCTGATCCCCCTCGGCGATCTCCTGGACGATCCGGCGCAGATCGACGACGAGCACGTCGTCGTCATCTGTGCGCACGGCATCCGCGCCCGCCATGCTGCCGACGCCCTCCGGGCCCGCGGCGTCGACGCCGACATCCTCGTGGGCGGTCTCGCCGCGTGGCAGCAGTCATGAGCGCCGGCGCGCCGCTGCGCACCGTCGAGGAGCAGCTCGGCGACGTGCTCGCCGCCGTGCGTCCACTGCCCACCGCGCGGGTCGCACTGGCGGAGGCGACCGGCGCGACACTGCGCGAGCCGGTGCGCGCCGCCCTCGACATCCCCGTCTTCGACAACTCGGCCATGGACGGCTTCGCCGTGCGCTTCGCCGACGTCGCGCACGCGAGCCCCGCAGCTCCCGTCATCCTCCGCGTCGTCGCGGACCTGCCGGCGGGCACCGCCGACGATCCACCGCTCGCTGCGGGCGAGGCAGCGCGCATCATGACGGGCTCGCCCGTGCCCTCGGATGCCGACGCCATCGTCCCCTTCGAAGACACCGCCGGCGGGCTCTCCGACTCCCTGCAGACCGCGACGGTCCAGCGCGCCCCGCGCTCAGCCGGAGCGTTCGTCCGCCGCGCGGGCGATGACCTCCGCTCCGGCGACGTGGTCCTGGAGGCGGGCATGATGCTCGGACCTCTCCAGGTCGCTGCGGCGACCGCCGCGGGACGCACACACGCGGTCGTTTCGGCCCGGCCCCGCGTCGCCGTCGTCTCGACGGGCAGCGAGCTCGCCCCGGCCGGAACACCACTGCGACGCGGGCAGATCCCCGAATCCAACGGCGTCCTGCTCGCGGGGCTCGCGGCGGCTGCCGGCGCCGACGTGATCGCTCAGGTCTGCGTGGACGACGAGGGCGGCGCTCTCCGCGACGCCGTGGCGGGGCTGCTGGCGGCATCCGTCGACGCGGTGATCTTCTCCGGCGGCGTCAGCGCCGGCGCCTTCGAAGTGGTGCGCACCGAGCTGGCGGCGGCCATGACCTTCAGCCGCGTCGCGATGCAGCCTGGCAAACCGCAGGGCTTCGGCACGCTGCCCACGCCCACGGGCGTGGCGTTGCTGTTCGGCCTGCCGGGAAACCCCGTCAGCGCGGCCGTCTCGTTCGAGGTGTTCGTCCGTCCCGCCCTGCTGGCGATGCAGGGGCGACGGGTGATCCGGCGCCCCCGGCTCACCCTGCCCGCCGCGACGTCGTGGCGCACCCCGGAGGGACGGCGGCAGTATCTGCCCGCGGTCATCGACACCGCGGGCGACCGCTGGAGCGTACGACCGGCGACGGCGGGCGGATCGGGATCGCACCTCGCGGGCGGCCTCGGGCTCGCGCGTGCCCTCGCCGTCGTCCCCGCCGACGTCGCCGAGGTGCACGAGGGCGACCCGGTCATGGTGCACCTGCTGGAAGGATGGGACGCATGAGCTTCACCCACCTGGACGGCGCCGGTCACGCCCGCATGGTCGATGTGACCGAGAAGCAGCCGACGGTGCGCGCTGCGACCGCCGCTGCGCTCGTCCGCTGCGCGCCCGCCGTCGTCGCCGCGCTCCGCGACGGAGCGGTGCCGAAGGGCGATGTGCTCGCCGTCGCACGCATCGCGGGCATCCAAGCCGCCAAACGCACGCCCGAGCTGCTTCCGCTCGCCCATGTGATCGGGGTCCACGGCGCGAGCGTGGACCTGTCCATCACCGACGACGGCGTCGAGATCACCGCGACCGTCCGCACCGCCGACCGCACCGGGGTGGAGATGGAAGCGCTGACGGCGGCCTCCGTCGCGGCCCTGACGATCGTCGACATGGTGAAGGGCATGGACAAGGCCACCGCCATCGAGAACGTCCGCCTCATCGCCAAGACCGGCGGCAAGTCGGGCGACTGGGTGCGGGAGTCCTGATGCCGCGGGTCCGTTACTTCGCCGCCGCCGCCGAGTTCGCCGGGCGCGACGAGGAAGCGCGAACCGAAACCGATCTCGACGGCCTGCGCGCCGCGCTCACGCGGGAGTCTCCGGCACTCGGGCGGATCCTCCCCCGCTGCGCCGTGCTCGTCGACGGACGCCGCACCGACGGCTCGGCGCCGCTCGGCGCCGATACCCTCGTCGACGTGCTGCCGCCGTTCGCCGGCGGCTGAGCGCTCAGCCGCCGATCCCCTTCCACGCCGCGGCCCCGTCGGCCGTCAGCTGACGCTTCCACACCGGCAGCTCGCGCTTGATCGCCTCGATGATGGCGCGGCACACCTCGAACGCCTCGGCGCGGTGGGGCGTCGAGACGGCGATGACGACGGCGGCCTCGCCGACCTCGACGCGCCCGACGCGATGGCTCACGGCGACGGTCGCGCGCGTGTCGCCGATGGCGGTCAGCGCGATGTCGTGCAGCGTCGCCTCGGCATCCGGGTGCGAGGAGTATTCCAGCGCGAGGACGGCCGTTGCGGCGTCGGGGTCGTGATCGCGCACCGTGCCGATGAAGCTCGTGACGGCCCCCGCCCGGGGGTCGTCGACGGCGGCGAGGTGCGCGGCGGCATCCAGCGGCTCCTCGGTGATGCGGGCGATGCGAACGGCAGCCATCAGTGATCTCCTCCGTCGAGCTGGTGCACCACATGACCGGCGACCGAGAGGATGACAGGCATCCCGGAGGTCACGGCCGCCGGCGACCCGGGCAGGTTGACGATCAGGGCACGCCCCGCGGTGCCGGCGCGACCGCGAGAGAGCATGCCGGCCGGCTTCTCGGCCACGCTGCGACGGCGAAGCTCCTCGGGGATGCCGTCGAGCGCGCGCTCGATGACGCGATCCGTACCCTCGGGCGTCTCGTCTCGTTTGGCGACGCCGGTCCCCCCGGTCGTGACGACGAGGCGCGCACCGTCGGCCAGGGCGGCGCGCAGCGCGGTCTCGACGCTGTCGGCGCCGTCGGCGATGATGCGCGCGTCGGCGCACTCCCACCCCGCGTCGCGAAGCGCGGCGACCGCGATCGGCCCCGCCGTGTCGGCGCGCACGCCCGCAGCCGACCGATCCGAGACGGTGATCACGACGGCGAGGCTGCCCACGCCCCCACCCTACGCCCCCGCCCCCTCTCCCCCGTCTCGTCGCCGAGCCGCCACCTTCCGCGCGAGCCGCCCTGTTTCGGCGCGACATATCGTGGCGGGTCGGCGAAAACGTGGCGGCTCGGCGAAGAGGCGGGAGGGGCGCTACAGGAGCATGCCGAAGGCGGCGACGTCGGCGGGAGCGTCCAGGCGCGTGAAGCCCAGACGCGCGTAGAACGCGATGGCACCGGCGTTGGTGCCGGCGGCGACCAGATGCACGCCCCGAACCTCTGCGGCGCGAAGTCGCTCCAAGAGCGCGGCGATCAGCCGGCGCCCCCACCCCTGCCCCTGAACGTCGGGAAGCAGATCGATGTGCAGATGCGCGGGGAAGGACTCTGCGAAAGGCTCAGCGCCCGGGCGGCGCCCGTAGGCGTACGCCAGCACGGAGTCCTGTCGCGTGGCGGGCTCGCCGACCGGCTTCGGCCAGCGCTGCGCGAAGCGCGGCCACCACTCGCTCAGGAACCACTCCTCGAACGCGTCGGTGTCGTCGGTGGCGACGGCGTAGCCCGCGACCCGCCCATCGTCCGTCTCGACGACCACGGCGAGTTCGGGATGACGCGCGACGTACGGCAGCACGAAGACGGCCGCCCAGATGTCGTCGTCGTCCAGGATGCCGGTGGCGTCGCTGCCCGTGTCGGCGGTGCGCAGGCAGATCTCGGCGAGGGCGGGCTCGTCGCCGGGGCGGAAAGAACGCAGATGGGCCACGGCGCGAGTCTAGGCCGCAGCGTCCACGTGCTCGGCGGCGGCTGCGTGCTCCGCCGCCGCCGTGATGCGGTTGGCCATCCCCCGGAAGATGAACCCGTGGAACGGCAGCACGGCGAGCCAGTACAGCCGGCCCGACAGCCCCGACGGGAAGAAGACCGCGCGCTGGCGGTACACGGCGCCGCCGTCGGCGCCCGGCTCGCAGCCGAGGTCGAGCCACGCCAGACCCGGCACCTTCATCTCGGCACGCAGGCGCAGCAGCTGCTGCGGCTCGACCTTCTCGACACGCCAGAAGTCGATGACGTCGCCGACGGCCACGCGGCTGCGATTGCGCCGTCCGCGCACGAGCCCCACGCCTCCGACGACCCGGTCCATCCAGCCGCGCAGCGCCCACAGCACGGGCGCGGAGTACCAGCCGTTCTCGCCGCCGATCCCTTCGATGACCTCCCAGAGCCGCGCGGGGCTCGCGGTCGTCGTCGCCGTGCGCACGTCGGTGAACACGGTGCGCCCCGACCACTCCGGGTCGGACGGCAGCGGATCCGATGGCACGCCGCTGACCTCGGCATCCTGCCAGCTCGTCTCCACGCTGTCGGCCGCGACGCGCCCCAGGGCCAGCGCCACGGCCCGGCGATAGGGCGTGAGGCCGCCCGCCGGCGGCGGGATGATGGCGTCGATGTCGTGGTCGTCCATGACGCACTCGTTCTGCAGCGAGGCGATGAGCGGGCGCGCGATCGAGCGCGGCACCGGTGTGACGACGTTGACCCAGTGCGACGCCAGTCCCGGCGTGAGCACCGGCAGGGGCGCGATCGGCCGCTGCGGCAAGCCCGCCTCGACCGCGTAGCCGTTCATCATCTGCCCGTAGCGCAGCACGTCGGGTCCGCCGATGTCGACGGCGCGGTTCACGTCGGCGGCGACGCGCGCGGCGCCCAGCAGGTAGTGCATGACGTCGCGGACGGCGATCGGCTGGATGAAGTTGCGCACCCACTTGGGGGCGGGCATGTACGGCAGCACCTCGGTGAGGTGGCGGATCATCTCGAACGAGGCCGACCCCGACCCGATCACGACACCGGCCTGCAGCACGAGCGTGGGCACACCGCTGGCGAGGAACACCTCCCCCACCTCGACCCGGGAGCGCAGATGCGGGCTCAGCGGCACGCCCTCCGGGTGCAGCCCGCCCAGGTACACCAGGCGAGCGACGGATGCCGCGGCCGCCGCCGCGACGGCGCGCGCGGCGGCGAGATCGGCCTGCTCGAAACCGGCGCCGACCGACATCGAGTGGATGAGGTAGTAGAGCACGTCGACGTCGGCGCAGGCCTGCGCGAGCGCCGGTTCGTCGACGGCCGAGCCGACCACGACCTCGACCTCGTTCCCCCACGAGAACGCGGCGAGCCGACCGGCATCGCGCACCAGCACCCGCACCCGGTAACCGGCCGCGATCAGCCGCGGCACCAGTCGCCCCCCGATGTAGCCGGTCGCACCGAGCACGAGCGCACGCGGCGCCGTGCCGTCTGCGCGAGGCACGGCGCGCAGCTCCTCTTCGCGGCCGGTGGGGCTCGACAGATCGCTCATGTCCGTCACGCTAGACGGCGGCTCCAGGCGGCGCATCCCCTTGCGCACGGGGTCGCCGCACGCAAGGGCGAGCGTCAGCGCCGGCCGGTGCCGAAGAGGCCGCGGATGACCGAGTTCAGGATCGTCTGGGTCGACTTCGAGTTCAACACCTGCTCGATGGGCGATTTCTGTGACGCGCGGGAGGTGCGCGTCGTCCGCGTCGAGCCGCCGGTGGAGCGCAGGATCCGGTCGTACTCCTTCTGTCGCTCGCGCTCGGCGGCGGCATCCGCCTTCGCCTGTGCGGCCCGCTGCTTCTCCTGCTCCTTCGCCGCCTGCTCCTGCGCCTTGGCCTGTTCGGCCGCGGCGTCCGCTTCCGCGGCGGCGTTCATCTTCGCGGTGAGGATCTCGCGCGCCGACTCGCGATCGATCGGCGTGCCGTAGCGGGCCAGCAGCGGCGAGGCGTGCACGGCTCGCTCGATGTCCGGGTCGGGGGTGGGCGACATGAGGCCCTGCGGCGCGCGCAGTCGCGTCCAGGCGACCGGGGTCGGCGCACCCTTCTCGTTCATGACGGTGACGATCGCCTCTCCGGTGCCGAGCTCCTGCAGCACCCGTTCGAGGTCGTAGCCGCTCGTCGGATACGTGCCCACCGTCGCTCGCAGCGCCTTCGCGTCGTCCGGGGTGAAGGCACGCAGAGCGTGCTGCACGCGCGAACCGAGCTGGCCGAGCACGTCGGAGGGCACGTCCTTCGGCGTCTGCGTGACGAAGAAGACGCCGACGCCCTTGGACCGGATGAGGCGGACGGTCTGCGTGATCGCGGCCAAGAACGCCTTGGACGCATCGCGGAACAAGAGGTGGGCCTCGTCGAAGAAGAACACGAGCTTCGGCTTGTCGAGGTCGCCCACTTCGGGGAGGATCTCGAACAGCTCGGCCAGCAGGTACATGAGGAAGGTCGAGAAGAGCGCCGGCTTGTCGGCGACGCCGGGCACCTCCAGCAGCGAGATCACCCCGCGTCCGTCCGGAGCGGTGCGCAGGATGTCGCGCACGTCGAACTCGGGCTCGCCGAAGAAGACGTCGGCGCCGTCGTCGGCGAAGGTGATGAGCTTGCGCAGGATCACGCCGGCCGTCGCCGACGACAGCCCGCCGAGCTCCTTGAGCTCGTCCTTGCCCTCGTCGCTCGTGAGCCACGTGAGCACGGCGCGCAGGTCGGACAGGTCGACCAGGGCCAGTCCGTTCGCGTCGGCGTAGTGGAAGACGAGTCCGAGGCTGGACTCCTGGGTCTCGTTGAGGCCGAGCACCTTGCTCAGCAGCAGCGGCCCGAACCCCGAGACGGTCGCGCGCACCGGCACGCCCTTGCCGACGCCCCCGAGGGCGAAGTACTCGGTGACGGATGCCGCGGGCGCCCACTCCTGTCCGATCGCCGCCGTCCGCGCGAGCAGCTTCTCGCTCGGCGCGCCCGGCGTCGCCACGCCCGACAGATCGCCCTTCATGTCGGCGGCGAAGACCGCAACGCCCTTCGCGGCGAGCTGTTCGGCGAGCCCCTGCAGCGTGCGGGTCTTGCCGGTGCCGGTGGCTCCCGCGACGAGGCCATGTCGGTTCATCATGGCCAGCGGGATGCGGATCTGCGCCGACGGCACCGGCTCGGTGTTCATCAGGGCACCGAGATCGAGGGTCAGGCCCTCGAAGGCGTACCCCTTCGCGATCGCGGCGACCTGGTCGCCGTCGAGAGGTCCGGATGCCGCGGCATCCGGTGCCGCCGCGGCATCCGCAGCCGGAGCGGCCGGCGGGGCCTGCTCCTCGGGAGGAGATATCGCCTCGGGAGGTGCAGAGGCGGCCTCGGCGTCCTCCGGAGCGGAAATCTCCTCCGCGGGCGCAGGGCCGGCGGCGCGCGCGGCCTGGGCGGCGGCGAGCGCGGCTTTGGCCTGGGCGAGCTTCAGCGCGGCCTCGGCCGCCTCTGCCTCGGCCTGAAGTCGGGCAAGTTCTGCGTCATCGACAGCGCTCATGGCGCTCAGCCTAGCGAGCGCAACCGCTCGTTCTCGCGCTCGAGCATCCGCGCGCAGATCCCCGCGATCACGAGGGTCGCGCCGACCCCGACGAGCGTTCCGCCGACGGTGTCGCTCAGCCAGTGGGCGTGCACCTGGGTGCGACTGAACGCCATCGCGAACACCCAGGCGCCGCCGACGACGGCGACCCACACCCGTGGAAAGAGGATGACGGCGATCGTCGCGAGGGTCGCGGCATTGGCGGTGTGTCCGGAGGGGAACGAGCCGTGGTCGGAGAAGACGATCATGTCCTCGGGGCGTGCGCGGCCGAACAGCGCCTTCAGCAGCTGCACGAGCGCGACGCTGCCGAGCGGGGCGACCACGACGAAGAGCGCGCCGCGGGGCCGGCGCAGCCACAGCAGCAGCCCGACGCCGGCGAGCGGCACAACGAAGGTCGCGAACCATCCGCCGCCGAGGAAGTTCATCGCGAGGGCGGCGCCGTCGAGAAAAGCGAAGCGGTCGACGAAGACGTTCCACCACTCGTCGACGTTCACGTCGGCTTCGACCACCACCTGGATGCCGAGCCACACCGTGATCGCGATCAGCAGCACGCCCACGACGAGCCGCTGGAGCATGACCGTGGTGACGTCATCGTCCAAGGGTGCTCTCATCGCCCCATTATGCCCGACGCCCGCGGCTCAGGGCGCGAGCCGCTCCACGGTCCACGGTCGCACGATCGCCCAGAGCGAGATCGCCCCGATGAGCGCGCATCCCACCATGACCGATGCCATCGTCGTCGCCGTGATCCCGGCATCGCGCGCCACCCATCCGACGATCGGGGAGATGAGTCCCGCGACCCCGAAGTTCGTCGCCCCGAGGATGGATGCCGCCGTCCCGGCGGCCTTGCCGTGGCGATCGAGCGCGAGCACCTGCACGCAGGGGAACGTGAAGCCGCACGCCGTCATGAACACGAACAGCGGCACCATGGTCCCCCACAAGCCCCATCCGAGCTGGTCGCACACGATGATCGCGATCGCGGCGACCACGAGCACGCCGGTCGACACCGACAGCACCCACTGCGGGCCGAAGCGGGCCGCGAGGCGCGCGGCCACCTGCACACCGACGACGAGGCCGAGGGAGTTGGCGGCGAACAGCAGCCCGTACTGCTGGGCGTCGAAACCGTATGTCTCCTGGAAGAGGAACGAGGAGGACGACAGATACGAGAAGAGCCCGCTGAAGGACATACCCCCGATGATGAGCACGCCGACGAACACCCGGTCGCTGAAGACGGCACGGTAGCGCTGCAGCACGGTGGTCGCTCCCCGCTCCTTCCGCCGTGCGGCGGGCAGCGTCTCGGGGATGAGCCAGATCGCCGCCACGAGCATGACGGCACCGTAGACGGACAGGACGACGAAGATGCCGCGCCACGGCATGACCGACAGCAGCGCGGAGCCGATGAGCGGCGCCACGACGGGCGCGGCTCCGGACACGAGGGCGAGCCGGCTCAGCATGACGACGAGGCGGCGCCCGCCGAACAGGTCGCGGACGATCGCCATCGCGACCACGCCGCCGGCGGCAGCGCCGACACCCATGAACACACGCGCGATGGCCAGGAGCGTCAGATCCGGCGCCAACGCCGCGGCGACACTGGCCACGACGTGCAGGGCGGTGACCGCGAGCAGCGGCACGCGGCGTCCGACCTTGTCGCTGAGCGGTCCGACGATCAGCTGACCGAGCGCGAAGCCGACCATCGTGCCGGTCAGGGTGAGCTGGATCGCCGCGGCGGACGTGCGGAAGTCGGCCTGCAACGTCGGGAACGCGGGCAGGTAGAGGTCGATCGTGAAGGGTCCGAGCGCCGTGAGGGCACCGAGGAGGATGATGTAGACCACGCGGCGTGCCGTCGAGATCGCGTCACCGGGATGCAGGACGACCGGAGCGGTGGCGGGGTGCGATCCGAGCGTGCGGATGGCACCGGTGGCCGTACGCCCGGGGCCGGACGGGACGCGGGTCGGAGCGGTTCGGGGGGCGGATTCTTCGCGCACGG
>NZ_MKRU01000031.1:0-2994 GCF_001897985.1 Microbacterium sp. 69-7
AAGGCGCGGCGAAGGTAGCGTTGAGCACGTCGAGGTCTTCCGGATGGTGAGTGTAGGAACTTCCCTCCTCGGGGGACCTCGACCCCTATCCAGCCACCGCCGCCCGACCCCCGGCTACACCCTCAACTGCGAAGAGCCGCTTGAGGTACCGCCCTTCCCTTCGTGTGGCTGGCCCACCTGCGGCGCGATAAGGGCGACATTTATCGCCGCAGTTCACACGTCCGCGCGCAACGCGGTCCAGCCCAGCGCGAACAGCGGCACGTAGAGGATGGCGATGAGCAGTGCGTGGGTGAGGACGAAGCCGAACGCTTCCAGAGCTTTGCCCCGATGACGCAGATGGTCACGCAGCTTGCGGATCATGGATCCCGGATGCCGGATGTCCCAGCTGTTGAGCCGCAGGTAGCGCCCCAGATAGACGCCGATGGCACCGAGCAGGATCACGGTCGCGGCGAAGCCCCAGCTGGCGGCGGGGATGCGTCCGTCGGGGCGATCGATGAGAACGAGGCCCATCGTCTGCACGACGGCCAGGCTGAGGACCGCATTGGCGATGCCGGAAAGCGTCAGCGCCAGCGTCTGGACGATGTCGTACCACAGGGGTACCGGTGTGGTCTCGGCTCGATGGCTGAAGTTGAGCTCCGTGATCAGGTACACCGAGTTCGGGAAGAACACGAGCCACAGCAGCGTCGCGACGATCAGGTAGGCCCACACGGCAAACGTGCCCGCCCCGGCGATCGCCTCGGTCGCCCGCCCGATCAAGGGGGTCAGCAGAAGCAGGCCCGCGCCGAGCACGACCGCGAGCAGCACAGGAAGAAAGGAGAGTCCGATGTTCAGCAGCATCGGCCGGTACAGCTTCACGCCGTAGACCCGCGCGCGCAGCACGATCAGGACGGCCGCGTACAGGTTGAGCAGCGTGACGGCGATGACGCCGATGAGCAGAGCCGACATCCCGTCAGCCTGTCACAGTCGACACTCAGCGCAGCAGGTCGAGGACGCCGACCGGGTACACGGGCGGCGCATCCGCAGCCCACAGCGCCGCGATCTCGTACCAGCCCACCGTCGTGTGGCTGTCCCGCACGGGCAGCCGTTCACCCACCGGCAGCGCGGCCAGCTGCGGCGAACGTCCCCGGAAGACATGCACGATCTCGTGCCCGCGACCGCTGCCGCTGTCGAAGATGTTCTCGGTGACGGCCGCGAGCACGGCGTCGTCGAACTCCGCCGCAAGCTCCTCGGCGAACTCCCGGACGACGGCGCGCGCCGCGGTCTCGCCGAACTCGATGCCGCCACCCGGAGCACGGAGGAACTCGCCGTGCCGGTCGGTCTCCGGGTACGACTCCAGCAGCACACGTCCGTCCTGGACCACCAGCCCGACGGCGATCGCGCGGATGCGGGCGAGGCTCGCCAGCTCCCCCGCGTACGCGTCGACGGCCCGGCGATACTGCGGCAGCATCGGCGCGAGCGTCTGTAGAGCCGTGCGCACCGCCGCGGTCGGCTTCTCGTCGTCATGCAGCGCGAGGGCGAGGAAGGCGCGGGCGGGGGCGATCAGCGGGTCGTCGTCGCCGACCGTGCGCAGGAGCGCCATCGCGGCGGAGGCGTCGCCCACGTTGCGCAGTGAGCTCGCCAGCTGGATGACCGCCTGCGTGCGGTGCGGGGCGGCCAGGCCCCGATCAAGAGCCTGCCGGTACAGCGGGATCGCGGCTTCTTCCTCGCCGAGCGCGTCATACAGCGACGCCCGCTCGAATGCGGCGCGGGCATCCTCCTGTCCACACGCGTCGAGGAGGCGCCCAAGCTCTGCGTGCGCCGTCGCGGGGTCCGCCGGATCGAAGCGATCCCAGAACAGTGCGAACTCATCGACGGGATCAGCGACCGGCGTCGATCGCAGCGCACGCTCCAGCGCGGAGCGCACTCGCTCCTGTCCACGGCGGAGCACGGGGTCGGCGACGGATGCCCGCGTGAACACGAGCAGCCCACGCGCAGCCTCCCCCGCGTCGCTCAAACCGCCCGCCAGCAGGTGCGCGACGAGCTCGTCGATCCCGATCGTGCGAACGACACCCGTCTCGCCGTCTTCCCAGTGCGGATCTGCGACGCGGCGGCAGCCGGCGGCGACCACGACGTTCTTGCGTCGAGTGGAGTTGGCTCCCGACCACTCGCTCCCGGCGTGGAACAGGGCCGCGGCGCGATGCCCCGTCTCCTCGAGCAGCTCGCGCGCGCCGGCGGTGAGAGCATCCTCGCCTGTGTCGATCAGCCCGCCGGGAAGCTCGCGCACCAGAGCGCGCGGACCGACGCGGTACTGCTCGAACAGGAGGGCGTCACCGGTGTCGGTGAAAGCGATAACGGCGACGGTGTCGCCCTGATCGAGCACGTCCCAGTCGGAGACCGAGCCGTCCGGAAGACGGTACGTGTCGCGGCGTACCCGCGTATACCCGTTGTAGACCTCGGTCTCGGTGAGCAGCTGCCAGGGCTGTGCGCGCTCGTCGTCCATCTCTCGATCCTCGCACCGGCCGGCGGAGCGACAGTCTCCTCGCACGCCGCGGGCGCTCTCAATCCCCGAGAATCTTGCGGATCTTCTCGACGCGTGCCGCGATGTCGCGCTCCAGACCGCGTCCGGTGGGCTCGTAGTAGTGGCGCCCCCGCAGCTCGTCCGGCAGGTACTGCTGGGTAGCGACGCCCACCTCGAGGTCGTGCGGATAGACGTAGCCCTTGCCGTGGCCGAGCCGCTTCGCGCCCGGGTAGTGCGCGTCGCGGAGGTGCGTGGGCACACGGCCGAATCCCCCGGCACGCACGTCGGCGATCGCCGTGTCGATCGCGAGGTAGGCGGCGTTGGACTTGGCCGTCGTCGCGAGATAGGCGGTGGCCTCCGCGAGCGGGATACGGCCCTCGGGCATGCCGATGAAGGCGACGGCGTCGGCGGCGGCGACCGCGATGACCAGCGCCTGCGGGTCGGCGAGGCCGATGTCCTCGGATGCCGAGATCACGAGACGCCGGGCGATGAAGCGC